>NZ_LZJJ01000435.1:0-13645 GCF_001667625.1 Mycobacterium sp. E1715 | reverse complement strand
GCCGGTGTCGATCACGGCCACCGGTACGCCGTTGCCGGTGCTGTATTGCCAGGCCTTGCTGATGTTGAGCAGGTTGAAGCCCGGCGCCAGCTGCGCCACGTCGGGGTTGCGCACGGTGATGGGCGTCGAGCAGCTGTTGGCGCGCCGCATCGGTTGGTCGCTTCGCGGCGGCCCGTCCGGCGGCACCATGCCGGGATCGACCTGTGGGGGTGTGATGGCTTGCGCGGCAGGGATATTCGCGGACAGCGCGACCAGGGTGACGGCGGCGGTCGCCGCCGCCGCGCGCTTCAGTGCCGAATCCACGTGAACAGCCCCCCCAGGGCCGCCGCCGCCGGCAGCAACACGATGAACGCGAACACTTCCACCCATTCCACGGTCAACCGGATCAGCGGCCTGAACCGCACCGTCGGCACCAACAGCGCCGCGGCCAGGCCGCACGCGGCGAAGGCCGCCACCGCTACAGCGGGCCAAAGCAATCCGCTGACAACGTCTTTCGGCTCCACGATGGCGTATTTGACCGCCCCGGCGCACACGGCGGCGGCGGCCCCGCAGGCGAGCGCGACGGCCTGGTACTTGGCGGCGAATCCCCTGCCCTGGGTGATGAAGATGCCCACCACGAGTCCGGCGACCACCAGCGCCAACCACGCCCACGGGCGCCCCGGTGTCAGCACCCCCCACACGGCGGCGGGCAGGACGATCGACACCCCGACGCAGACACCACCCGAGGGAGGGGGCGCCACCGCCGCGTCCAACGGGCCGGCGGATCCGCAGACCGAGGACGAACCCGCGGTGCCCCCGCTTCCCCCCGGAGCGCCCGACGGGGTCGTGGGCGTCGCGCCACACGCGACGCTCATCTCAATCCGCCAGTCGTCCAGGGCATTCGAGCCCGTCAACCCCGGACCGGGCGATCCCAACTCCGATGAGAAGGTCAAGGCCGGCACGCTCAACACGGTGGCGCGCGCGGTGGTGCACGCCGCCAACATGGGCGCGAAGGTGATCAACATTTCGGTCACCGCATGCCTGCCCGCCGCGGCCCCCGCCGATCAACGCGCCTTGGGCGCGGCATTGTGGTACGCCGCCACCGTCAAGGATGCCGTGGTGGTGGCCGCGGCCGGGAACGACGGGGAAGCCGGTTGCAACAACAACCCGATGTATGACCCGCTGGAACCGTCGGACCCCCGCGACTGGCATCAGGTCAAGGTTGTCTCGTCGCCGTCGTGGTTCTCCGACTATGTCCTGTCGGTCGGCGCGGTCGATGCCACCGGCGCCGCGCTCGACAAGAGCATGTCGGGCCCCTGGGTTGCCGTCGCCGGGCCCGGCACCCACATCATGGGTCTGTCGCCCCAGGGCGGCGGGCCGGTCAACGCCTACCCCCCGTCGAGGCCGGGCGAAAAGAACATGCCGTTCTGGGGCACCAGCTTTTCCGCCGCCTACGTCAGCGGCGTCGCCGCCCTGGTTCGCGCGAAATTCCCCGACCTGAGCGCGCATCAGGTGATCAACAGGATCGTCCAGTCGGCGCACAATCCGCCCGCCGGCGTGGACAACAAGGTCGGCTACGGACTGGTCGATCCCGTTGCGGCACTTACGTTCAACATCCCGCCGGGTGACAAGATGCCCCCGGGCGCTCAGAGCCGGGTGATCAGGCCCGCCCCACCCCCACCGCCCGCGGACCACCGCGCGCGCAACATCGCCATCGGGTTCATCGGCGCGGTCGCCGCCGGTGTGCTCGTCGCCGCGATCGCGGCCCGATTGAGGCGGGCGCGGTGAGTTCCAAGCTGACCGGGTTCAGCCAGGGCAGCAACCGGCGGGTCCTCGGGGTGTGGGTGGTGTTCCTGCTCGCCGTGGCGAGTTGGGCCGTGGGCGGATACATCGGTGCGGCCGTCGCGGTGGTGGTCGGCGCCGCCGTGGTGTTCGTGCGGTGGTGGGGCCAGCCCGCGTGGTCATGGATCGTGCTGTGGCGGCGCGGACGACGCCCGATTCGCTGGGACGCGCCGATCACGGTGGCCAACAACCGATCCGGGGGTGGGGTCCGGGTGCAGGACGGTGTCGCGGTGGTGGCCGTGCAGCTGCTCGGCAGGGCGCACCAGGCCACCATGGTGACCGGTTCGGTGACGGTCGAGACCGACAACGTCATCGACGTCGTCGAATTGGTGCCGATGCTGCGCCAGGCGCTGGGCCTGCAGCTCGATTCGATCAGCGTCGTCTCGCTCGGTTCCCGGCACGGCAACATCGGGGACTACCCACGCGTGTACGACTCGGAGATCGGCACCCCGCCATATGCGGGCCGGCGCGAAACCTGGCTGATCATGCGGTTGTCGATCATCGACAACACCCAGGCGCTCCGCTGGCGCACAACCGTTGGTGCGACGGCGATTTCGGTGGCGCAGCGCATCGCCGGACTGCTGCGCTGCCAGGGATTGCGGGCGAAGGTGGCCACGGCCACCGACCTGGCCGAGCTCGACCGCAGGCTGGGGTGTGACGCCATCGAGGGGGACACGCAGCGGTGGAAGGCCATCCGCGGAGAGGCGGGCTGGATGACGACATACGCGTATCCCGCCGAGGCGATCACGTCGCGCGTCCTGTCTCAGGCGTGGACGCTGCGCGCCGACGAGGTCATCCAGAACGTGACCGTCTACCCGGACGCGACCTGCACCGCCACCATCACCGTGCGCACACCGACGCCGGCTCCCACCCCGCCCAGCGTGATCTTGCGCCGACTCAACGGCGAGCAGGCCGCCGCCGCGGCGGCCAACATGTGCGGCCCCCGGCCCTACCTGCGGGCGCTGCGGCCCAGCCCGCTGCCCGAACACCTGCTCACCGAGATCGGCCCCTCGGGCGTGCTGATCGGCAAGCTGAGCAACGGGGACCGGCTACTGATCCCGGTCACCGACGCCGGTGAGCTGTCACGGATTTTCGTGGCCGCCGACGACCCGGTCGCCAAGCGGATCGTGATTCGCACGGCCGGCGCGGGGGAACGGGTGTGCGTGCACACCCGCGACGTGACCCGCTGGGCCACCGTGCGGATGCCGGAAATCAGCGTGGTCAGCGCGCCACGCCCCGCACCGCGCACCACCGTCAGCGTCGTGGAGCACCTCGCCCCGATCTCGCCCACGCCGCGGCCCGCGACCGTGATCACCATCGCCCCGTCGGGCACGAGGCTCCCCGAGGGGCACCGGCACAACTTCGAGGTGATCATCGAGCAGGTGGGCCCCGCGACGGTGCGGGTCCACGCGGCGGGCAAGGACTGGGTCGCCGAGATGGACATGTTCCGGGCCGAAAACCGCTATGTGAGTCTCGAGCCGGTCACCATGTCCGCCGGCATCTGAAACGTCAAGAGTCAAAAGGCATCCGGATGAGCGCACACGATGGGTGATTTGCAAACTGCCCGTAGGCATTTCGACCGCGCCATGACGGTCAAGAGCAGGCAGGGCCGGGCCGCGGCGTTGCCCGACTTCGTCGCGGCCACCGACGCCGATCCGTCGATGGCCGACGCGTGGCTGGGCCGCATCGCCTGCGGCGACAACGACCTGGCCTCGCTGAAGAAGCTGTACGCCACCAGTGAATGGTTGCACCGCGAGACCACCCGCATCGGGCAGACGCTCGCCGCGGAGATTCAGCTGGGTCCCTACATCGGCATCACGGTGACCGACGCATCCCAGGTGGGCCTGGCGTTGTCGTCGGCGCTGACGATCGCCGGGGAATACGCCGAGGCCGACAGGCTGCTGGCCAATCGGGACCTGCTGGATTCGTGGGCCAACTATCAGTGGCACCAATTGGCCCGCGCCTTCCTGATGTACACCACGCAGCGCTGGCCGGACGTGTTGTTGGCCGCTGCCGAGGAGCTGCCCCCGCAAGCCATCGTCATGTCCGCCGTGACGGCGTCGATCTGCGCGCTGGCGGCCCACGCCGCCGCGCATCTCGGGCAGGGCCGGGTCGCGCTGGACTGGCTCGACCGCGTCGACGTGATCGGACAGACCAACGCGTCGGGCCGGTTCGACGCGGATGTGCTGACCGCGTCGATCGGGCCGGCCGACATCCCGCTGCTGGTCGCCGACCTTGCCTATGTGCGCGGGATGGTGCACCGCCAGCTGCGGGAGGAGGACAAGGCCCAGGTCTGGCTGTCGAAGGCGACCATCAACGGCGTCCTGACCGACCCCGCCAAGGAGGCATTGGCCGACCCCAACCTGCACCTGGTCGTCACCGACGAGGAATCCATCGCCAGCCGCACCGATCGGTGGGACGCGTCGACGGCCAAGAGCCGCGACGAGCTCCACGATGACGCAACCGCCGAGCGGCGCGCCGAGCTGCTCGCCGAGGGCCGCGCGCTGCTGGCCAAGCAGGTCGGGCTGGCGGCGGTCAAGCAGGCCGTGTCCGCGCTCGAAGACCAGCTCGAAGTGCGCATGATGCGCCTCGAGCACGGGCTGCCGGTCGAGGGGCAGACCAACCACATGCTGCTGGTCGGGCCTCCCGGCACCGGTAAGACCACCACCGCCGAGGCGCTGGGCAAGATCTACGCAGGCATGGGCATCGTGCGCCACCCCGAGATCCGGGAGGTGCGTCGCTCGGACTTCTGCGGGCACTTCATCGGTGAGTCGGGGCCCAAGACCAACGAGCTGATCGAAAAGTCGCTGGGCCGAATCATTTTCATGGACGAGTTCTATTCGCTGATCGAACGCCACCAGGACGGCACGCCGGACATGATCGGCATGGAGGCCGTCAACCAGCTCCTGGTCGCGCTGGAGGCGCACCGCTTCGACTTCTGTTTCATCGGTGCGGGTTACGAGGACCAGGTGGACGAATTCCTCACCGTGAACCCGGGTTTGGCCGGCCGGTTCAACCGCAAGCTGCGGTTCGAGTCCTATTCCCCGGCCGAGATCGTCGAGATCGGGCAGCGCTATGCCGCGCCGCGCGCCAGCATGCTCGACGACGAGGCGCGGGCGACTTTCCTGGACGCGGCCACCACCATTCGCAACTACACGACGCCCGGCGGGCGGCACGGCATCGACGCCATGCAGAACGGCCGGTTCGCCCGCAACGTGATCGAACGCGCGGAGGGTTTCCGCGACACCCGCGTGGTCGCGCAGAAGCGTGCGGGCCAACCGGTGACGGTCGAGGATCTGCAGATCATCACCGCCCCCGACATCGAGGCCGCGGTGCGAAGCGTGTGTTCGGACAACCGTGACATGGCGGCCATCGTCTGGTAATCGGCGCCGCCGCAAAAAGCGTCCTGGACTTGGCCCCGGAAGCTTAGGATGCTCGCAGGCCCGCGGCCAACGAGTGCAGCCGCCGCGGTGAAGCGATTGGAGTGTCCCGCGGTGCACCGTATCTTCGGAATCACGGTGGCGCTCATGTTCGTAGTGCTCACCGCGCCACCCGCGGCCGCGGTCGCCCCACCCTCGATAGACCCGGGCGCGGTGCCGCCGGATGCGACGGGGCCCGACCAGCCCCTGGAGCAGCGCCGCGTCTGCCGGGCGCCATTGACGTTGCCGGGCACCAACTTTCACGATCCACCGTGGGCCAACGCCTACCTGGGCGTCGGCCCGGCGCAGAGGTTCGCCACCGGTGCAGGCGTGACGGTGGCCGTGATCGACACCGGTGTGGACGGCTCGCCGCGGGTTCCGGCGGAACCGGGGGGCGACTTCGTGGTGCCCGGCGGCGACGGCCTCTCCGATTGCGATGCCCACGGGACGCTCACGGCGTCCCTCATCGCCGGCCGGCCCTCGCTCACCGACGGCTTCGTCGGCGTCGCGCCCGACGCGCGGCTGATCTCGGTGCGCCAGACGTCGGAGGCCTTCGAGCCGAAGGACAACCAGGCCGACCAGAACGACCCCAACGCGTCACCGGCGGCCGGCTCCGTCCGCAGCCTGGCCCGCGCGGTGGTGCACGCGGCCAACCTGGGCGCCGGCGTCATCAACATCAGCGAAGCGGCCTGCTTCAAGGTGCACAAACCGGTCGACGAGTCCACGCTGGGCGCGGCGCTCAACTACGCCGTGAACGTCAAGGGCGCCGTCGTCATCGTCGCGGCAGGCAACACCGGTGGTGATTGCTCGCAGAACCCGCCGCCCGACCCGTCCATGCCCAACGACCCCCGCGGCTGGGAACAGGTGCAGACCATCGTCACGCCGGCGTGGTACGCACCGCTGGTGCTGGCGATCGGGGGGGTCGGCAAGAACGGGGCGCCGAGCCCGTTCTCCATGCACGGGCCCTGGGTGGGCGCCGCGGCGCCGGCGGAGGACATCGTCGCCCTCGGTGACAACGGTGAGCCGGTGGACGCGTTGCCCGGCAAGGACGGTCCGGTGCCGATCGCCGGGACCTCCTTCGCCGCGGCCTACGTCTCCGGAGTGGCGGCGCTGCTCCGGCAGCGGTTTCCCGACCTTCCCCCGGCCCAGATCATCAACCGGATCACGGCCACGGCGCGGCACCCGGGCGGCGGCGCCGACGACGTGGTGGGCGCGGGCATCGTCGATGCCGTCGCCGCCCTGACGTGGGACCTCCCCGCTGGCCCCGCGAACGCCCCGTCGGTGAAACGGATCCAGCCCCCGGTGCCGGTGCCGGGACCCGACCACGGGCCGATCACCGTCGTGGCGTTGGGCATCGCCGGCCTGACCCTGGCCCTGGGGCTCGCCGCCCTGGCCGGACGAGCGCTGCGGCGGCGGTGACGACGATGAAATCGCTGCGCCTGAAGTTCAGCACCGCGTACGCGCTGTGGGTGGCTGTGCTGGCCCCGCCCTGCATCCTGCTGTTCCTGAAGACGCGCTACGTGTGGGCGGGTCCGGCCCTGGTGGCGGTGGCGGTGCTGCTGGCGCTGATCACTTTCCGGGGGCGGCGGTTGCTCGGCTGGGTCGCGGCCTTCTTCGCGTGGCTCGTGCGGCGGCGCCGGCCCCTGCTCGCGCCGTCGGAACCCGTCGTGGGGGCCACCGTCCAGCCGGGGGATCACGTCGCCGTGCGCTGGAAAGGCAAGGTTCTGGTCGCGGTCATCGAGCTGATCGCGCGCCCGTTCACCCCAACCGTCATCGTCGACGGTAAGGCGCATACCGACGACGTGGTGGACACCCGGTTACTGGAGCAGTTGTTGTCGGTGCACTGTCCCGACCTGGAGGCGGACGTCGTCTCGGCGGGCCACCGCGTCGCCAGGACCGCGGCGGCGGACGTGGTCGACCTGTACGAGCAGGCGATCGGGGCCGACCCGGCACCGGCCCACCGCCGGACGTGGATCATCGTGCGCGCCGACCCCCGCCGCGCCCGGAAGTCGGCCGGGCGGCGCGACGCCGGCGTCGCCGGCCTGGTCCGGTACCTCGTCGCTTCGACGACGCGGATCGCCGACGAACTTTCCCGCCACGGGGTCGACGCCGTATGCGGGCGCAGCTTCGACGACTTCGACCGCGCGACAGACATCGGTTTCGAACGGGAGAAGTGGTCGACGATCAAGGGGCGCAACAGCTTCACCACCGCGTACACCGCGCCCGGCGGCCCGGACGTGTGGTGGTCGGCGCCCGCCGACCACACCATCACCCGGGTCCGGGTCGCGCCCGGGGTCGCACCCGAGTCCACGGTGCTGCTCACGACACCGGACAAGCCGAAGAAGCGGCGGGGATTCGCCAGGGTGGCTGGCGGCCAGCGCGCCGCGCTGCAGGCACAGATCCTCGTCTCCGACCGCCACCATCAGCTGCCGATCGGATCGGCGGGGGTGCTGGTCGGCGAGACGGCGAGCCACTACCCGGTCTATCTGCCGTTCGACGACGTCGACACGAGCGTCAACCTGGGGGACGCCAGGGTCTTCACCCAGTTCGTCCTGCGGGCAGCGGCCGCGGGCGGGACCGTCACGCTGGGACCGCACTTCCGCCCGTTCGCCGAGCTCGTCGGCGCGCACATCGGGCCGGAGGCGAAGGTGGCGTGGCCGAACGCGACGAGCTACCTCGGCCGTCACCCCGGGGTCGACCGGGTCACGTTGCGCCACAACATGGTCAGCACCCCCCGGCATCGGCAGCTGCCGATCCTGCCCGTCTCTCCGCCCGGGGAGGGCCGCTACGAGCAGGCCTTGCCCGGTGCCGGCAGGACGGCTTCCTGAGCCCCGCTCGGCGGCCACCTTCGACGCGCGCGATCGGCGACGGCGCCCTAGACTCGAGCCCGGTTGTGGACCGAGGGCGGCGGCCCACGCGGCAAGACTCGACCGAGGTTAAGGACCTTGTCCCATGAGCACACTTCCCATCAGCCCGGACGCGCACCCACAGGTCGCGCAGGCGCTCGAGCATCTGCAACAGTTCAGTTCGGCCCTCGAGTCCCAGATGCGGCGGACGCACACCCAATCCTTCAGCGCCACAGACGAAGCCGAAACGGTCGAAGTGACCATCAACGGGCAGCGTTGCCTTGTCGGCCTGGACATCGAGGCCGGCCTGCTGCGCCTCGGCGCCCACACGGTGCAGCAACGCATCAACGAGGCGCTGGAGAAGGCGCAGGTTGGCGCCTCGACGGCTCTGCAGGCGCAGCAGGCGCAGCTGTTCGCCTCGCTGACCGAGCTGGCCGGTTCGCTGCAGCACACCGTCGGCTTGATCTGAACCGAACCGCGGCCACGAACGCGGGCCCGCTCCCGTCCGGGCGGGATACGGTCAGGGCGTGCAGCTTTTCGTCGTCGGTCCGCCCAGATCCGGGATAACGATCGTCACCCAGTTCCTCAATGACCACGAGGACATCAAGATCTTCGACGAGATCGATCTGATCCAAGTCGGTCGATACGGCGACTCGATGATCGGCACGCTTCAGGCATTTCTCCTCGAGCGTGGCGTCTACGACGACTACCGGGTTCGAGCCGCCGAATCATCCGACCCCGCTGGCGCGCTCACGGCCGTGATGACCGAGCTCGCCCGCCCCCACACCATCTGGGGCGAAAAGAACCCGCGGTACGCGACCCAACTCGGTGCGCTCAGGCGGTGCTTTCCGGACGCCGTGGTGGTCTTCGTCCTTCGGGACCCGCGTGAAGTGGTCAATTCCTGCCTGGCGCACCGAGATTCACCGCTGCGGGCGCCCACCGATTTCTGGATCAAGGACACCGTGGCGGAAGCCCTGGCCCTGGTGGACGGTTGCCTAGAGCCGCTGAGGGCCGGCGGGGCCGACCTTGCCGTCGCGCGCTACGAGGCCTTCACGGCGCAGCCGAAGGCGACGCTCGACGCCGCGCTCGGCGGGTGGGGCCTGACGTTTTCCGACGCGGACCCCACGCTCGCCCATCCGGCGCCCGAGACGGCCGGGGAGCACCAATTCTTCCGGGCCGGCGCGCCCCTGCCCTGGAAGACCGGCAACATGTCCCCGCTACATCGGGCGCGATCCACCAGGGACCGGGTCGACCCCGACGACCCGGTCTGGTCTGAGGTGGACGCGCTCGCGCGGGAGTTCGGTTATGACTGAACGCGTCTGAGACCCGCGAGGCTCAGACAGAAAGTGCGATCCCGCCCGCCGGGGAGGGGCTAAGCTCTCTGTGGAATATGGTCGACTTTGGGCAAGATGTCAGCGCCGTCGGGCGGGGCCCGGAACCCGTCGGGCGTCGCTCGCCGAACGATCTGTTGCGGGCGCGGCATCCCGCGGTTTGTTTCGTTTCCAACATCGGGGACGCCCTGCTGACGCTGCCGACGCTGCGGGCGCTGGGCGAAATGTTCACCGCCCCGCTGACGCTCGTTTGCCCCAAGGTCGCCTTCGATCTGTGCTTCCGGGAGGTAAGCGACCGCCACGTCGACACCACGGGATTGCCGCTGACCGGGCCACGGCCCTCGTCGCCGTCATCGCGAGGAGCACGCGATTACGACGCCCTGGCTTCGGAGATCGGGCCGGTCGATCTGTTTATCGACACGTTGACGTGGAACTCGTTGTCCGGCATCGTCGTTCGGCCATTGGTGGAGCGGCTGGCCCCCACGACGACCATCGGTTTCCCGACCGACTACGCCTACGACTTCGTCATCGCCAGAGAGGCGTGCCACTCCGCGGACCTGATGTTCGAGCTGGCCCGTCTTTTCGATCCCTCGTTGCGCATCGAGTCCTATGCGGGTCCGTTGCCGTTTCCGGCGCCCGTGCTGGAGAGCGCGCGATCGATGCGCGCCGCCGTGCCCGCGGGAACCAAGGTGCTCGTCGTGCACGCCGACACCGACTGGGCCGAGAAACGGTGGCCCATCACCAGGTTCATCGATCTGCTGGACCGGTTCCTGGCGCTGCACCGTGACTATGTGGTCTGGGTCGTCGGGATGGGACACGAGGAACTCAACGTCGGCCGCGAGGGCGACCGCGTCTTCCCGCATCTCGGGCTACCGCTGGACCTGACGATGGCCATGGTCGCCAACGCGGACCTCTTCCTCGGGGTCGATTCGTCCATGCTGCATGCCGCCGATCTGGCGCGGGTTCCCGGCGTCGGCCTCTTCGGCCCGACGCGGGCCGCCACGTGGGGCTTCCGCTTCGGCCCGCACCGGCATGTCGACGCCCGGACCATGGCCGAGGTCACGGTCGGGGATGCGCTGGACGCGATGAACGACCTTGCCGACGAGCGGATTTAACCCGACGCAGGTCCGCCTCAACGGCGCTCCGCCCCGGCATCGGTGGGGCCGCCGCGATCGAGGCCCGCTCAAATTGGCGCTGCCCCACGGCTCCCGGGCGGTTTAAGCTCGGGCCAAGGATGGTGTCAGGTTGAGCGAATTCACGGTTCTCCAGGACGGGCACTCGGTACGAGTCCAGCCCGGCCTGCTGAATGATCTGCTGCGGGCGGAACGGCCCACGGTCTATTTCTCCACGCTCATCGGGGATTCGGTGCTGACGCTGCCCACGCTGCGGGCGCTGGGCGAGATGTTCGACGCCCCACTCACTTTGCTTTGCCCCAAAATCGCCTTCGACCTCTGCTTCCGCGAGGTCGAATCGCGTCTGGTGGACATCACGGGATCGCCCCCGGTGGGCCCGGCGCTGGGGCCGCCGTCGAACCGCGGCCTCGATTACGACACCCTGGCGGCGGAGATCGGCCCCGTCGACGTCTTCATCAACGCAGTGCCGTGGGATGTCCCGTCGAACGTTTTCGTTCGTCCCCTTCGGCAACGACTGGCGCCCACGACCAGCATCGGTTTTCCAACCGGAGACACCTACGACGTCGTGATCCCCAGGGACGTGCCGCACTCGGCCGACCTGACGTTCAAATTGGCGCGCCTGTTCGATCCGTCCGCCCGGATCGAGACGTATGCCCGGCCGGTGCCCATCCCACCCGCCGCCCAAGAGCAGGTTCGAGCCATCCGTGCCGCGCTGCCGCCGGGCGTCAAGGTGCTCGCCGTGCACGCCGACACCACCTGGGCCAAGAAGCGATGGCCGGTTACCAGGTTTGTCGACTTGCTGGACCGGTTCCTGGCGCGTCATCGCGATTTCGTGGCGTGGGTGGTCGGAATGGGGGACGAGGATCTCGATGTCGGTCGCGAGAGCGACCGCGTCTTTTCGCACCTCGGGTTGCCGCTCGACGTTGCGATGGGGATGGTCAGCGGCGCAGACCTTTTCGTCGGTGTCGACTCCTGCATGTTGCACGCCGCCGACCTGGCCCGGGTTCCCGGTGTGGGCCTCTTCAGCCCGACGCGGCCCGCGGTCTGGGGGTTCAGATTCGCGCCCCACCGGCACGTCTACGGAGGCAGCATGGCGGACATCACGGTGGACGAGGTGCTCGAGGCGATGGAAGGCCTCGTCGGTGCCTCGACGCCAGCCCGCAACGGCAGGCCTGCGGTGGCACCGCCCGAAACGCCCGAGGGTGAGCTCCTGTCAGCCGTGCGACGCTTCCACGACAGCGCCGTGTCATGGCACGGCGAGGAACCCCAAGGCTCCCCCGAGGGCGGCAGCGTCGCAACGACCGCGCTTCGCCTGCACACGATGAATTTCGGCCTGTGGCATCACGAAGACGCGGTTCGGCGTCCCGGCGTGGACGACCACGAGGTGGCCCGGATCAAGCGTCGCATCGACGACCTCAACGCGCGGCGCAACGCGGCCATCGAAGAGATCGACGCGACCCTGCTGGGCAGCCTCGGACCGAATCCGACCGCGCCGCTGCACACGGAGACGCCCGGAACGATCGTCGACCGGCTTTCCGTTCTCGCGCTGCGGATCTCGCACACCGCGCCGGCCGAGGATCCGGATTCTCGCCGTTCGGTCCTCGAAGAGCAGTACGACGACCTCTTCGGCGGCCTCGAGCGGTTCCTGACCGGCTTGCGCGCCGGCGAACTCCGATTCAAGGTGTACCGGCAGTTCAAGGCCGCCGGGCATCGCGGTTACTGCGACCTGTACGAGACCCGGCAGGCGTGACGGCTGTGCACCTCCGGTGCGCGCCATCGTCAATACGCCGCCGCTTCCCACCAGTCTTTCCAATTCAGGAAGGGGTCCCTGTGTTCCTCGTACTGGAGGTGCAGCGCTAGCGAGGGAATCGGCGTGAACAGCGCTACCTGCTCCCGCCAGATCTTATTGATGGTGGACGCCTCGAAAATATGATTGGCCTGGCCGTAGGGCGTGCTCGAATAACGTGCAAGCCGTTCGAAAAGCGCCCAGTTCCTGCGCAGCGTCTCGATTTCCACCCAGCACGTATTGGTGGTGTGCGTGTTCGTGCGCCAGTGCCTCCGGGTGCCGTACAGCACCCGGCAATTCTCTTGGCTGAAAATCATCCCCCAATAGTTCTTGGGATCGTCATACGGATGCAGCGCGACTTCTTGTCCGCCGAACTTCTCTCTGAACAACTCATGCGCCTCGACCATCTCCTGGATGGCCGACGCGGTGTGCAGGTAGTCGTCCTCGACCAGGTAGACGACATCGCGGCCGTCGTCGCGAGCGCGAGAGAACGACGTCAAGCAGGAGGCGTTGTAACCGCGCTCTTCGAGAGGGACGAATTCGACCCGTTGTTCGCACTTTTCGAGGATGCGGTGCAGCGTCGCGACCACATCCGGCGACGAGTGATCATCGAAGACCCGCAGGATGACGTCGGCGTCGGCCCGGTTGATCGCCGTCACCAACGACTGCGTACAGCGCAACATGATCTCACTCTTGGGAGCGCCGACGTAGCGGTGCGCGCCGTGCACGCTCGAGTCGGAATGCGTCTGTAGATGGATGTCGAGTTGCATGATCGCGGGTAGCTTAACGCGGCCCGGCGCCGTCGCATTGTTCCTGAGCGGCTCTGAAAATTGTTAGTGTTGCGCGGTGAGTCTGCTCTGGTTCACGAACGCTCCCGATGCCGGGGTAATGCGATACCACTCCGAATTGGACTGGCGACGAAATTTCGTGGGCGAACTCAAAATGCGTCAGGTCACCGTCGTGCTCGACGTCGGTGCCAACTCGGGGCAATATGCCCAGGGCATTCGGGAAGCCGGCTACGCGGGCCGCATTGTTTCCCTCGAACCGCTCTCGACGCCATTCTCCGTGTTGGAAAGATCGGCCGCCCTGGACCCGGCATGGGATTGCCGCCAGTGCGCCCTGGGTGATCGCGATGACACGGTGCCGATGAACGTCGCGGGCAACGCGGGGCAGAGCAGTTCGCTGCTTCCGATGCTGAAAGCTCATCGCGACGCGTTGCCGTCGGCGAACTACATCGGCACCGAGGAGGTGGCCCTCCGTCGACTCGATTCCCTGGCGCCCGAGCTCTTGCTGCCCGACGACGTGGCAT
>NZ_LZJJ01000434.1:0-12953 GCF_001667625.1 Mycobacterium sp. E1715 | reverse complement strand
CGCCGGCCTGCTCGCCGATCTCCGCAAACCCGAGCACGCCGCGGCGCTCGAGGAACTCGGTGTCGCCGCCTTCGAACTCGTCGTCGTCAACCTGTATCCGTTCAGCGAGACGGTTGATTCCGGCGCCAGCATCGACGAGTGCGTCGAGCAGATCGACATCGGCGGGCCGTCGATGGTCCGCGCGGCCGCGAAAAACCATCCCAGCGTGGCGGTGGTCGTCGACCCGCGCGGTTACGACGGCGTGCTCGCCGCGGTGCGGCACGGCGGCTTTACCCTTGCGGAGCGGAAAAAGCTGGCGGCGCTCGCTTTTCAGCACACCGCGGAGTATGACATCGCCGTCGCGGGCTGGATGGAGTCGACGCTGGCGCCCGAACACCCGCCGACCGCGTTCCCCAAGTGGTTGGGGCGCAGCTGGACCCGATCGACGATGCTGCGCTACGGCGAGAACCCGCATCAGCAGGCGGCGCTCTACGCCGACCCCGGCGCCTGGCCGGGGCTGGCGCAGGCGGAGCAGCTGCACGGAAAAGAGATGTCGTACAACAACTTCACCGACGCGGACGCGGCCTGGCGGGCCGCCTTCGACCACGAACAGACCTGTGTCGCGATCATCAAGCACGCCAACCCCTGTGGGATCGCGATCTCGGCGGAATCGGTGGCCGACGCGCATCGCAAGGCCCACGAATGCGATCCGCTGAGCGCCTTCGGCGGGGTCATCGCGGCCAACACCGAGGTCAGCCTCGAGATGGCCGAGTACGTGAGCACCATCTTCACCGAGGTGATCGTCGCCCCGGCCTACGCGCCGGAGGCGCTCGAAGCCCTGACGCGGAAGAAGAACATCCGGGTGCTCGTGGCCTCCGAGCCGCTGACCGGCGGCACGGAGCTGCGGCCGATCAGCGGTGGGCTGCTGGTCCAGCAACGTGACGAGCTCGACGCGCACGGCGACAATCCCGCGAACTGGACGCTGGCGACGGGATCGCCCGCCGACCCGGCCACGCTGACCGACCTGGTCTTCGCCTGGCGGGCGTGCCGCGCGGTCAAGTCCAACGCCATCGTGATCGCCGGCGGCGGCGCGACCATCGGTGTCGGGATGGGACAGGTGAACCGGGTGGACGCCGCCCGGCTCGCCGTCGAGCGGGGCGGCGACCGCGTCCGCGGCGCGGTGGCCGCGTCGGACGCGTTCTTCCCCTTCCCCGACGGACTCGAGACGCTGACCGCCGCCGGGGTCAGGGCGATCGTGCACCCCGGCGGCTCGGTCCGCGACGACGAGGTGACCGCCGCGGCAGCCAACGCCGGCGTCACGCTGTACCTCACCGGCGCCCGCCACTTCGCCCACTGAACGCTCAGCGCGTGGGGCATTCACGCAACGCGTAGCGTGGAGAGGTGCCATCACCCAGCAATCTGCCCCGCACCGTCGGTGAGCTGCGCGCCGCCGGCCATCGTGAACGGGGAGTCAAACAGGAAATTCGGGAAAACCTGCTGACCGCGTTGGCCGAGGGTGACGAGGTCTGGCCGGGCATCCTGGGTTTCGACGACACCGTCCTGCCGCAGCTGGAGCGGGCGCTCATCGCCGGGCACGACTTCGTCCTGCTCGGCGAACGCGGTCAGGGCAAGACGCGGCTCCTGCGCGCCCTGGTCGGCCTGCTCGACGAGTGGACGCCGGTGATCGCCGGGGCCGAATTGGGCGAGCATCCCTATTCGCCGATCACGCCGGAGTCGATCCGCAAGGCCGCGACCCTGGGCGACGACCTGCCGATCGAGTGGCGGCACCGCAGCGAGCGTTACACCGAGAAGCTGGCCACCCCCGACACCAGCGTCGCCGACCTGGTCGGTGACATCGACCCGATCAAGGTCGCCGAGGGCCGCAGCCTGGGAGACCCCGAGACCATCGCCTACGGCCTGATCCCGCGCGCACACCGCGGCATCGTCGCGGTCAACGAGCTGCCCGACCTCGCCGAGCGCATCCAGGTGTCGATGCTCAACGTCATGGAGGAGCGCGACATTCAGGTGCGCGGGTACACCCTGCGCCTGCCGCTGGACGTGTTGGTGGTCGCCAGCGCCAACCCCGAGGACTACACCAACCGCGGCCGCATCATCACCCCGCTCAAGGACCGGTTCGGCGCGGAGATCCGCACGCACTACCCGCTGGAGCTCGACGCCGAGGTCGGCGTCATCGTCCAGGAGGCGCATCTGTCCGCGCAGGTCCCCGACTACCTGATGCAGGTGATCGCCCGGTTCGCCCGGTATCTGCGGGAATCCAACTCGGTCGACCAACGCTCCGGGGTGTCGGCGCGGTTCGCGATCGCCGCGGCCGAGACCGTGGCCGCCGCCGCCCGGCACCGCGGCGCGGTGCTGGGGGAGACGGATCCGGTGGCCCGCGTGGTCGACCTCGGCACGGTGATCGACGTGCTGCGCGGCAAGCTGGAATTCGAGTCCGGTGAGGAGGGCCGCGAGCAGGCGGTGCTCGAGCACCTGCTGCGCCGGGCGACGGCCGACACCGCGTCGCGGGTGCTCGGCGGCATCGACGTCGGGTCCTTGGTTTCCGCGGTCGAGGGCGGTTCGGCGGTCACGACCGGCGAGCGAGTGTCGGCCAAGGACGTGCTGGCCGCGGTTCCCACGTTGCCGGTGGTCGACAAGATCGCCGCCAAGGTCAACGCCCAGTCCGAGGGTGAGCGCGCCGCGGCACTGGAGCTCGCCCTGGAAGCGTTGTATTTGGCCAAGAGGATCGACAAGGTGTCCGGGGAGGGCCAAACCGTCTATGGCTAGAGGGCATTCGTCGCGCTATTCGGCGTATACCGGCGGGCCGGACCCGCTGGCCCCGCCGGTGGATCTGCGCGAGGCCCTCGAGCAGATCGGGCAGGACGTGATGGCGGGCACGTCGCCGCGCCGCGCGCTGTCCGAGCTGCTGCGCCGCGGCACCAAGAACACACCCGGCGCCGACCGGCTGGCGGCCGAGGCGAACCGGCGCCGGCGGGAGTTGTTGCGCCGCAACAACTTGGACGGCACGCTGCAGGAGATCAAGAAGCTGCTCGATGAGGCGGTGCTGGCAGAGCGCAAAGAGCTGGCGCGCGCGCTCGACGACGACGCCCGGTTCGGTGAACTGCAGCTCGACGCCCTGCCGTCGTCGCCGGCCAAGGCCGTTCAGGAGCTCTCCGACTACAACTGGCGCAGCAACGAGGCGCGCGAAAAGTACGACCAGATCAAGGATTTGCTCGGCCGCGAAATGCTGGATCAGCGTTTCGCAGGCATGAAGGAGGCGCTCGAGGGCGCCTCCGACGAGGACCGTCAGCGGGTCAACAACATGCTGAACGATCTCAACGACCTGCTGGACAAGCATGCCCGCGGCGAGGACACCCAGCAGGATTTCCAGGACTTCATGGACAAACACGGCGAGTTCTTCCCGGAGAACCCCCGCAATGTCGACGAGCTGCTGGACTCGCTGGCCAAGCGCGCCGCGGCCGCGCAGCGCTTCCGCAACAGCCTGAGCCCGGACCAGCGTGCCGAACTGGATGCGTTGGCGCAGCAGGCATTCGGCTCCCCGTCGCTGATGCAGGCTCTGAACCGGCTGGACGCGCATCTGCAGGCTGCCCGGCCGGGGGAGGACTGGACGGGATCCGAACAGTTCTCCGGCGACAACCCGTTCGGGATGGGGGAAGGCACCCAGGCGATTTCGGACATCGCCGAGCTCGAGCAGCTGGCCGAGCAGCTCTCGCAGAGTTATCCCGGTGCCACCATGGACGACGTCGATCTCGATGCGCTGGCACGCCAACTCGGCGACCAGGCCGCCGTGGACGCGCGCACGCTGGCCGAATTGGAACGCGCACTTGTCAATCAGGGCTTTCTGGACCGGGGTTCCGACGGCCAGTGGCGGCTCTCGCCGAAGGCCATGCGCAGGCTCGGTGAGACCGCGCTACGCGATGTGGCGCAACAGCTTTCCGGGCGACGCGGCGAGCGGGACCACCGGCGCGCGGGCGCGGCAGGTGAGCTCACCGGCGCCACCCGGCCGTGGCAGTTCGGCGACACCGAGCCGTGGAACATCTCGCGCACGCTTACGAACGCGGTGCTGCGGCAGGCGGGAACGGCCAGCCTGGACACCACCGGGTCGCTGAACATCACCGTCGACGACGTCGAGGTCTCCGAGACCGAGACGCGCACCCAGGCCGCGGTGGCGCTGCTGGTGGACACCTCGTTCTCGATGGTGATGGAGAATCGCTGGCTGCCGATGAAGCAGACGGCGCTGGCGCTGAATCACCTGGTGTGCACCCGATTTCGCTCGGACGCCTTACAGATCATCGCATTCGGCCGATACGCCCGGACGGTGACGGCCGCCGAGCTCACCGGCCTCGAGGGCGTCTACGAGCAGGGCACCAACCTGCATCACGCTCTGGCGCTGGCCGGTCGGCACCTGCGGCGGCATCCCAACGCGCAGCCCGTCGTGCTGGTGGTGACCGACGGTGAGCCCACCGCCCACCTGGAGGACTTCGACGGCAACGGCACGACCGTGTTCTTCGATTACCCGCCGCACCCGCGGACCATCGCGCACACGGTGCGCGGGTTCGACGACATGGCCCGCCTCGGCGCGCAGATCACCATCTTCCGGTTGGGCAGCGACCCCGGCCTGGCCCGCTTCATCGACCAGGTCGCCCGGCGCGTCGAGGGACGCGTCGTGGTCCCCGATCTCGACGGCCTGGGCGCGGCCGTGGTGGGCGACTACCTCCGGTCTCGCCGCCGCTAGCCCCTCGCGGGGATAGGTGCGCGCCCGACCGGGTACATGGACCGGAGAAGGAGGAGATGCATGAGCAAGGTTCCCACGATCGAACTGAACGACGGTGTGCGCATTCCGCAGCTCGGCTTCGGCGTTTTTCAGATCAAGCCCGACGAGACGGCGGCGGCGGTCAAGACCGCGCTGGAGATCGGCTACCGGCACATCGACACCGCCGAGATGTACGGCAACGAAAAGCAAGTGGCGCAAGGCATCCGCGACGCCGGTCTCGACCGCGCCGACGTGTTCGTCACCAGCAAGCTCAACAACGGCTTTCACAAACCCGACGACGCGCGCCGCGCCTTCGACCGGACACTGCAGGCTCTGGATTCCGACTACGTCGACCTGTTTCTCATTCACTGGCCGCTGCCCACTCTTTACGACGGTGACTTCGTCTCGACCTGGAAGGTCCTCGAAGAGTTCGCCCGCGACGGGCGCGCCCGCAGCATCGGCGTGTCGAATTTTCAAGTCGCACACCTTCAGCGGCTCGCCGAAGAAACCGACACCGTCCCGTCGGTCAACCAGATCGAGCTTCATCCGTACTTCGGTAACACGGAGGTTCGGTCGTACGGGCGCGAGCACGGCATCGCCACCGAGGCGTGGGCGCCGATCGCTCAGGGCAAGGTGCTCGACGACGCGGTGATCAACCGCATCGCCGCGGCGCGCGGCAAATCAGCGGCGCAGGTGGTGTTGCGCTGGCACATTCAGCGCGGCGACATCGTGTTCCCCAAGTCGGTGACGCCGGAGCGGGTCCAGGAGAACTTCGAGCTTTTCGACTTCGAGCTGGACGACTCCGACATGGACGCGATCTCGGCCCTGGACAAGGGTGAAGCCGGCAGGAACGGGCCCAACCCCGACAAGTTCGACTACGTGCCCGGCTGACGCTATTCGCGCGGCCGGCGGGCCTTGCGAATGATGCCGACAGCGCCCCACAGCGAGAAGCCGCGGATGTTCACCTTGGGTGCGCCCGGGGTGCCCTGGCCGAGGACGCTGCGGTCGAAGTTGCCCATGACGCCGCGGCCGTGGATCTCGACGTTCACTTCGGGCGGCAGCAAAATCTTCGTCGCCCCCATGATCGACATCGCGTGGATGTCGACCTCTGTCGACGTGAAGTCGGCGTAACGCAGATCCACCACGCCGTTGCCCCAGAAGGCGAAGGTGGTGAGCTTCTTGGGCACGTTCCACCGGCCGCGCCGTTCGAAGCCGCTCAACAGGGCCAGCAGCAGCGTGGACGGCGCCGGGTTCGGCTTGGCACCGCGGCGCAGGTTGATCTGTGAGCCCGGCAGATCCGCCCGCAGCTGGTCCAGCTCCTCGTACGTGGTCGCCGCGTACGCCCTGGTCAGGCGGTCTTCGTAGTCCTTCATCTGCAGCCGGCCCTGCTCGGCCGCATACGCCAGCAACTGTGCGAGCTGGATGCGATCAGTGTCGGCCGCGCGCGACGATTCGTCGCGCGTGTCCTTCGCGTCGCGTTGCGCAGAGTTGCTCATTACCCACGAGCCTACGACGTCCGGGTCTTGGTGCAAGACGATTGGTCAAACTGCAACCTTGCGCCGCGCCGGCAGGCTTGCCCGGCCGCCTTTGTTTGACACCTGGCTAACTTGCCCAGCTCGGGGGGCGTTTTTGCAGGAACGCCAGCATGCCCTCGCGCGCTTCGTCGGACACGAAGAGCCGGGCCGATTCTTCGGCGAGGCGCTCGGCGTCGCGGTCGAACGCTTCCAGCACCGCAGCCGTGGTCAACGCCTTGGAGGCGGCCAGCCCCTGGGGCGAACCGCGGCCCACGTCGGCGAGCAGCGCAGCCACCGCCGCGTCGACGTCGTCGGCGGCCATCGTGATCAGCCCGATCGCCGCCGCTTCGTCGGCCCCGAAAGTCTCGCCGGTCAGGTAGTAGCGCGCCGCCGCGCGCGGCGCCAGCTTCGGCAGCAGCGTGAGCGAGATGACCGCGGGGGCGACGCCGATCCGGGCCTCGGTCAGGGCGAAGGTGCTGCGCGGTCCGGCGACGGCGATATCGCACGCGCCGACGAGTCCGAACCCGCCCGCGCGGACGTGCCCGTTGATCGCGGCGATCACCGGCAGGGCCGAGGAGACGATGGCCCGCATCACCGCGGTCATCTCGCGGGCCCGGGCGACGGCCATCTCGAAGGGGTCGTCCCCCGAGCCGGCCGCACTGAGGTCCGCGCCCGCGCAGAACGTGTTGCCGGTATGCCCCAGCACCACCGCGCGCACGGCGGGGTCCGTCGCGGCGTCACGCAAGCCCTGATGCAGCTGCTCGACGAGCGTGGTCGACAGCGCGTTGCGGTTGTGGGGCGAGTCCAGCGTCAGCCGCGCGAACGGTCCGCCGGTATCGGCCGGACCGGCGTAGTCGACCAGCGTTTCCATCAGTACGACCGGGGCAGGCCCAGCGACGTCTGCGCCACGAAATTGAGCACCATCTCGCGGCTGACGGGGGCGATCCGCCCGAGCCTGGCCGAGGCGAGCATGGCGGCCACGCCGTACTCCTTGGTCAGCCCGTTGCCGCCCATCGATTGCACGGCCTGGTCGACCGAGCGCGTAGCCGCCTCGGCGGCAGCGTATTTGGCCATGTTGGCCGCCTCCGCCGCACCCGCGTCGTCGCCGCTGTCGTACAGCGCGGCGGCCTTCTGCATCATCAGCTTGGCCAGTTGCACCTCGATGTGGCACTGCGCCAACGGGTGCGACAGTCCTTGGTGTGCGCCGATCGGCGTGCCCCACACCTGCCGGGTCTTGACGTAGTCGGCGGCCTTCTCCAGAGCGAACCGTCCCATCCCGACCGAGCTGGCGGCGCCCATGATCCGCTCGGGGTTCAGGCCCGCGAACAGCTGCGCGATCGCGGCGTCCTCGGAACCGACCAGCGCGTCCGCCGGCAGCCGGACATCGTCGAGGAAGACCTGGAACTGCCGTTCGGGGCTGATCAGCTCCATTTCGATTGGCGTATAGGTGAATCCGGGGGCATCGGTGGGCACCACGAACAGGGCCGGCCGCAGCTTTCCGGTCTTAGCCTCCTCGGTGCGGCCCACCACCAGGACGGCCTGCGCCTGGTCGATGCCCGAGATGTAGACCTTCTGACCCTTGAGGATCCAGTCGCCGCCGTCGCGCCGGGCGGTGGTGGTGATCTTGTGCGAGTTGGAGCCCGCGTCGGGCTCGGTGATCGCGAAGGCCATCGTCAGGGTGCCGTCGGCGATGCCGGGAATCCAGCGTTTCTTCTGCTCCTCGGTGCCGAACTTGCTGATGATCGTGCCGTTGATGGCCGGCGAGACGACCATCAGGAGCAGCGCGCTGCCCGCCGCCGCCATCTCCTCCATCACCAGGGACAGCTCGTACATGCCGGCGCCGCCGCCGCCGTACTCTTCGGGCAGGTTCACCCCGAGGAAGCCGAGCTTGCCCGCCTCCGACCACAATTCGTCGGTGTGTTCGTGCGCCCGGGCCTTTTTCAGGTAGTACTCGCTGCCGTAGTTGGCGGCCCAGGCGGCCACCGACTTACGCAGGGCCTGCCGCTCTTCGCTTTCAATGAAGCTGGTGTCGGTCATGCTGGATCTCCTTCTGCTTGCGGCGCCTCGACGCGCGCCAACACGGTGCCCACCTCGACTTGCTGGCCGGTCTGGACGTTGAGTTCGGCGAGGACGCCGTCGGTCGGCGCGGTGATGGTGTGTTCCATCTTCATGGCCTCGAGCCAGATCAAAGCCTGCCCGGCATTGACGGCGTCGCCGACCGCGGCGCCGATCCGGATCACGTTCCCTGGCATGGGCGCGACCAGCGAACCCTGTTCGACGGCCGAGCCGGGCTCCGGGAAGCGCGACAGCGCGACCAGGCGGACGGGCCCCCGCGCCGAGTCGATGTAGACGTCGTCACCGTATCGAGCGACCGTAAAGCCGCAAGCCACCCCGGAGCCGTCAGCCAGCACGACCTCGCCCGGCGTGGCCGAGACCAGCCGCACCTGCTCGTCGTGCGCCAACAGCAATCCCGATCTGCCGAAACGGTATTCGACTTGGTGCTCGCCGCCGTCGGCGTCGCGGTAACTCTTCACCTGGTAGCCGGAGGCCAGGTTGCGCCAGCCGCTGGGCAGCGATCCCAGGACGGGGGCCCCCGCGCGGTTGCGCGCGGCGTCGGCGAGCGCGGCGGCGATCGCCGACAACCGGACGGTGTCGCCACCGGCGAGCGGCGCCGAGAGTTCCTGCAGTCCGTGCGTGTCGAAAAACGCGGTGTCGGTGGCGCCGTCGAGAAATGCGGGGTGGCGCAGCACGTTGACCAGCAGCTCGCGGTTGGTGCGCAGGCCGTGCAACCGGGTGCGGGCGAGCGCATCGGCGAGCACCAGCGCCGCTTGCCGGCGCGTCGGCGCGTACGAGATGACCTTGGCCAGCATCGGGTCGTAGTGAATGGACACCGTGGATCCGGCGACGACGCCCGAATCGAGGCGGATGCCCGTTCGGTGCCCAAGCGTGCGGAATTGCGACTGGACCGCCGGCACGTCGATGCGGTGCACGCGGCCCGCCTGCGGCTGCCAGCCCTGGGCGGGATCCTCGGCGTAGAGGCGGGCCTCGATCGAATGCCCTTGCGCGGCGGGTGGTTCGGCGTCGAGGCGATCGCCGTTGGCGACGGCGATCTGCAGTTCGACGAGGTCGAGCCCGGTGGTCTCCTCGGTCACCGGATGCTCGACCTGCAGCCGGGTGTTCATCTCCAGGAAGTAGAACTCGCCGTCATCGTCGGCGAGGAATTCGACGGTTCCGGCGCCCGTGTATCCGATCGCCCCGGCTGCGAGCCGGGCCGCGTCGAAGAGCTTGGCCCGCATGGCAGGGGTGCGCTCGACCAGGGGAGAGGGGGCCTCCTCGATGATCTTCTGGTGCCGGCGCTGAATCGAGCATTCCCGTTCTCCGACGGCCCAGACCGTGCCATGCGTGTCAGCCATGACCTGAACCTCGATGTGGTGCCCAGTGGGCAGGTAGCGCTCGCAGAACACGGTCGGGTCGCCGAACGCGGACTGCGCCTCACGGCGGGCCGCTTCCACTTCGCCTGCGAGAGCGGACAATTCGCGCACCACCCGCATCCCGCGGCCGCCACCGCCGGCGGAGGCCTTGACCAGCACCGGAAGCTGCGCCTGGGTCACCGTCTCGGGGTCGAGCTCGTCGAGCACCGGAACGCCGGCGGCGGCCATCAGCTTCTTGGACTCGATCTTGGAACCCATGGCCCGCACCGCATCGACCGGCGGTCCGATCCACGTCAGGCCCGCGCCCTGCACGGTCGCCGCGAAATCGGCGTTCTCCGAGAGGAACCCGTACCCCGGATGCACAGCGTCGGCGCCCGCGGCGCGGGCGGCCGCGATGATCGCTTCGGCGTTGAGGTAGTCGTTGGTCTTGGCCAGCCGCACCCGGGCGTCGGCCTCGGCGACATGGGGCGCGTCGGCGTCGGGGTCCGTGTAGACGGCGACGGTGCCCAGGCCCAGCCGCCGGCAGGTGGCGAAGACCCGCCGGGCGATCTCGCCGCGGTTGGCGACCAGCACTCGAGTAACCATGGGGCTCACATCCGGAAGACGCCGAAGTTCGACGTCCCCTTGATCGGGCCATTGGCAATGGCGGACAAACACATTCCCAAGACGGTGCGGGTGTCGCGCGGGTCGATCACCCCGTCGTCGTAGAGCATCCCGGACAGGACCAACGGCAGCGACTCGGCCTCGATCTGCCCCTCGACGGCGGCCCGCATCGCGGCGTCCGCCTCCTCGTCGACCTGCTGACCCCGCGCTTCGGCGGCGGCCCGCGCCACGATCGACAAGACGCCGGCAAGCTGAGCGCCGCCCATCACCGCGGATTTCGCGCTGGGCCAGGCGAACAGGAACCTGGGGTCGTAGGCGCGGCCGCACATGCCGTAGTGGCCCGCGCCGTAGGAGGCGCCGATCAACAGCGAGATGTGCGGGACGGTCGAGTTGGAGACGGCGTTGATCATCATCGAGCCGTGCTTGATCATCCCGCCCTCCTCGTAGTCTTTGCCCACCATGTAGCCGGTGGTGTTGTGCAGGAACAACAGCGGGGTGTTGGAGCGGTTGGCCAGCTGGATGAATTGGGTAGCCTTCTGTGACTCCTCGCTGAAGAGCACGCCGCGCGCGTTGGCCAGGATGCCCAGCGGATAGCCGTGCAGCCGGGCCCACCCGGTCACCAGCGACGACCCGTACATGGCCTTGAATTCGTCGAATTCGGAGCCGTCGACGATGCGGGCGATCACCTCGCGGGGGTCGAACGGGATACGCAGGTCCGCGGGCACGATGCCGATCAGCTCCTCGGCGTCGAACAACGGATCCGCGACCGGCCCGGGCGCGGGGCCCCCTTTGCGCCAGTTCAGCCGGGCGACGATGCGGCGCCCGATGCGGATGGCGTCGAGCTCGTCGACGGCGAAGTAATCCCCCAAACCGGAGACGCGGGAATGCATTTCGGCGCCGCCCAACGACTCGTCGTCGGACTCCTCGCCGGTGGCCATCTTGACCAGTGGGGGACCGGCCAGGAACACCTTCGACCGCTCCTTGATCATCACCACGTGGTCGGACATGCCGGGAATGTAGGCGCCGCCGGCGGTCGAGTTGCCGAAGACCAGGGCGATGGTGGGGATGCCGGCCGCCGACAGGCGGGTGAGGTCGCGGAACATCCGCCCGCCGGGGATGAAGATCTCCTTCTGGGTGGGCAGGTCCGCCCCGCCCGATTCCACCAGCGAGATGACCGGCAGCCGGTTTTCGAACGCGATCTGGTTGGCCCGCAAGATCTTCTTCAGCGTCCACGGGTTGCTGGTGCCGCCCTTGACGGTCGGGTCGTTGGCGACGATCAGGCATTCCACGCCGGACACCACTCCGATGCCGGTGACGGTGCTGGCGCCGACGGTGAACGCGCTGCCGTAGGCCGCCAGCGGGCTGAGCTCGAGGAAGGGGGAATCGGGGTCGACGAGCAGCTCGATGCGTTCCCGGGCGGTCAGCTTGCCTCGGCCGTGGTGGCGCTCGACGTACTTGGGCCCGCCACCCGCAAGCGCTTTGGCGAGCTCGGCGTCGATCTCCTCGAGCCGGGAAGTCGCCGTCGACGCCGCGTCGGTGTAGGCGGCGGATTGCGGGTCCAGCGTGGACTGCAGCACGGTCATGATTGGTATCCAAGCGTTTTCGCGGCCAGTGCGGTCAGGATTTCGGTGGTGCCGCCACCGATGCCGAGGATCCGCATGTCGCGGTATTGGCGTTCGACTTCGGATTCGGCCATGTAGCCCATCCCGCCGAACAGCTGGACGGCCTGGTTGGCCACCCATTCGCCCGCCTCGACGGCGGTGTTCTTGGCGAAACACACCTCGGCGATCAGATTCGTCTCGCCGGCCAGCTGTCGCTCGACCACGTGGCGGGAGTAGACCCGCGCGACGTCGATGCGCCGGGCCATCTCGGCCAGCGTGTTCTGCACCGACTGCCGGGAGATCAGCGGCCGACCGAAGGTTTCGCGGTCGTGGCACCACTGCACCGCCAGGTCCAGGCACCGTTGGGCGCTCGAATACGCCTGCGCGGCAAGGCCGATCCGTTCCGCGACGAAGGCCTGCGCGATCTGCAGGAATCCACTGTTCTCGGCGCCGACGAGGTTGGCCGCCGGAACTCGGGCGTCGACGAAGGACAGTTCGGCGGTATCGGAGGACCGCCACCCCATCTTGGCCAGCTTGCGGCTCACCTCGAAGCCCGGCGTTCCCTTTTCGACCACCAGCAGCGAAACGCCCGCGGCGCCCGGACCGCCCGTGCGCACCGCGGTGACGACGTAGTCGGCGCGCACCCCGGAGGTGATGTAGGTCTTGGCGCCGTTGACCACGTAGTGATCACCGTCGCGCACCGCCGACGTTCGCAGGTGCCCGACGTCCGAACCGCCGCCGGGCTCGGTGATCGCCAGCGCGCCGATCTTGTCGCCGGCCAGCGTTGGCCGGACGAACTCCTCGATCAGCCGCGCATCGCCGGAGGCGATCATGTGTGGCACCGCGATGCCGCAGGTGAACAGCGACGCGAACACGCCTCCCGGGGCGCCGGCCTGATGCACCTCCTCACAGATGATCACCGCGTCGGCGCCGTCGCCGCCACCCCCGCCGACCGCCTCGGGAAAGTTCGCCCCCAGCAGGCCGGCCGCCCCGGCGCGACGGTGCAGCTCACGCGGCAGCTCCCCGACGCGCTCCCACTCGTCTGCGTGGGGCA
>NZ_LZJJ01000433.1:0-6935 GCF_001667625.1 Mycobacterium sp. E1715 | reverse complement strand
CCAACCGGCCCTGGCTCATCGAGGGCCAGCGCGCCACGTTCGCCGCCAGCTGCGCGTCCACGGCCGCCAACACCTCAGTGTCGGTGATCAGATCGGTGCGATACACCAGCGTCCGGAAGATTCCGAAGTCGATATCCCCGGCCATGAAAACCTCACCCACCTTCGGCAGCCGCTCGCGCAGCGCGCGGGCATACCGCACCCGGCTGGCCGCCAACCCCTGGCTGATCCGCAACTCCGCGGCCACCTCCGCGGCCACCGCCGCCTCGGTATCCACCGCCCACTGCTCACATTCGGCGCACCGGGAGAGCCGGTAAGCAAACAACTCCCCGATCACCGCCAACTGCCCCGCCGCCGCCCGATTCTCCGCCCGCGCCATGCCCGCGACGCGCTCCAGCAACGCCGCGGACTCCGGCGTCACCGACGGATAGCGCCGCTCGAAGTGCTCATCCAACGCGGCGATCGACTCCGCCGACGGCACCCTCGAATCGAACATACATTCGAGTATGCCACCCGGCTACGACAACCGCATGGCCTCCAGCCCGTCGGCGGCTGTCGCGGAAATCGTGGTCCGCACCATGAAGCGCGGCTCCCGCGCCGGCCATGGCCGCCCGCGATGCATGATCGCGCGGTTGTCCCACATCACCACGTCGCCCTCGCGCCACGCGTGCGCGTAGCGAGCCTCCTGGGCGGTCGCCGCTTCGGTCAGCCCGGCGATCAGCTCCCGCCCCGCCTCCGGCGCCATGCCCTCGATCGCGTACGCGTGCGAGGCCAGATACAGCGCCTTGCGGCCGTTGACCGGGTTCCGCCAGACCAGACGCCAGCATTGCGGCGGCAGCGCCGCGCGCTCGGCCGGGCCGGCCAGTTCGGGCGCGATCTTGCCGCGCGAATAGGCGTACTCGTGCCAGGCGAAGCAATCTTCCAGCCGGCGTCGCAACGCCGGATCGAGCCGCTCGAAGGCGAGCCGGGTGGAGACGTACTCGGTCTCACCCCCATGGCCCGGAATGACGCGCGACGACAACACCGAGGCGAGCGCGGGCACGCGCTTGAACGAGCTGTCGGTGTGCCAGAGCTGGTTGGCCTTGTTCTCCAGGGCAAGGCGGTGGCCTTCTGGCACGACGCTGCCCGTCTCGTCGAGGGTCTTGAGGATCACGAGGTTGGTGCCGTGCCCCTCCGAACCGACCTTGGTGACCTCCAGCGGGCCGAAGCGGCGGGAGAAGGCGAGCTGCGCTTCGTCGCTGACGTCCTGATCGCGGAACACCAGGACCGAATGCTCTTCGAACGCCGCCCGTATCGCCGCGTATGCGACTTGCGATGCCGCGACGTCGTGAATGCTGGCTCCCCGCACTTCCGCCGCGAAGCCCGGGCCCGACGGTACGATTTCCACCGGCGCCCTCCGATGCGTTCGAAGTTTCAGTACGACTGTCCACCCGGAATGCGCGCCCGGCAAGCGATCAGACCGAGCGAAATTACGGTCCCGGTCGCCGGCTGACGAACGCGCGCCGCGCGCCCGTCACCGGATCGTCGAACTCGATGCGCTGCGCCAGCAACCGCAGCGGCGTGCTGAAGTCGTCGGCCGGCACGTCGATGATGTTGGGATACAACGGATCCCCGTCGATCGGCACCCCCAGCGAGTTCATGTGCACGCGCAGTTGGTGGGTGCGCCCGGTGCATGGGGTCAGCCGGTAGAGGCCGTCCGGGGAGACGAGTTCCACCAGTGTCTCGGCGTTGGGCGGCCCGGGTTCGCAGGTAGCCTGTAATACCCTGCGGCGCTTGATGATTCGGCTCCGGACCACGCGCGGCAACACCAAAGACGGGTCGACGGCGGCGCGCGCCAGGTAGGTCTTGCGCACCAACCCCCGGGAGAACAGCGTCTGGTATGCGCCGCGCACCTCGCGGCGGGCGGTGAACACCAGCACCCCCGCCGTCAGCCGGTCGAGGCGGTGGGCCGGGCTCAGCTCCGGCAGGCCCAGGTCCCGGCGCAGCCGCACCAGCGCCGTCTGCGCCACGTGCCGCCCGCGCGGCATGGTGGACAGGAAGTGCGGCTTGTCGACGACCACGATGTCCGCGTCGCGATGCAGCACCGGGATCTCAAAGGGGACGGGCACCTCGTCGGGCAGTTCGCGGTACAGAAACACGTACGACCCGGCGAGCAGGACGGTCGCCTCGTCGATCGGCATTCCGTCGGCGTCGACGACCGGTCCGCTCACGGCCCGCGCACCGAACCGGTCGGTCAGCTCCGCGAACACCGGTCCCCCGCGCAGCCGCACCCGGGCCGGGCCGAGCCCGTCCCGCACGGGTAGGGGCGCCGGCCTCAATTCAGCGGCACCGGCTCGAGGATCTCGGCGCGCGCCTCCGGGGCGCTCGCGCGCAACTCGTCCGCCGACACGTCGTCGGGCTGGGCCTGCGACAGGATCTCGGCCTCCACCCGGGCGCAGTAGTTCGCCACCTCGCGCTCGACGTCCTGCGTCGTCCAGCCGAGCACCGGGGCGACCACGTCGGCGACCTCGCGGGCGCAGTCGACGCCGCGGTGCGAGTACTCGATCGAGATGCGCATACGGCGGGCCAGGATGTCCTCCAGATGCAGCGCCCCCTCGGCGGTGACGGCGTACAGGGCCTCCACCTTGAGGTAGCCCGGCGCCTCCTTGATCGGGCTGAGCAGGTCGGCGTTGTCGGCGGCCAGGCCCAGCACGTCGCCGATCAGCGAGCCGTAGCGGTCCAGCAGGTGCCGCACCCGGTAGGGGTGCAAACCCTGAAGCGCCGCAACGTGTTCCGCCTGGTTCACCAGCGCGAAGTAGCCGTCGGCGCCCAGCAGGCTGACCTTCTCGGTGATGGACGGCGCCACCCGGGCCGGGACGAACTGGGCCGCGGCGTCGATCGCGTCGGCGGCCATCACCCGATACGTGGTGTACTTGCCACCGGCGATGGCCACCAGGCCCGGCGCGGGCACCGCCACGGCGTGCTCGCGGGACAGCTTGGAGGTCTCCTCGCTCTCGCCGGCCAGCAGCGGCCGCAGCCCGGCGTAGACGCCGTCGATGTCGGCATGGCTCAGCGGGATGGCCAGCACGGTGTTGACGGTGTGCAGGATGTAGTCGATGTCGGCCTTGGTGGCCGCGGGGTGGGCCAGGTCCAGGTTCCAGTCGGTGTCGGTGGTGCCGATGATCCAGTGGCTGCCCCACGGGATGACGAACATCACCGATTTCTCGGTGCGCAGGATGATCGCGACGTCGCTGACGATGCGGTCGCGCGGCACCACCACGTGCACGCCCTTGGACGCGCGCACCTGAAACCGCCCGCGCTGCTTGGACAATGCCTGAATCTCGTCGGTCCACACCCCGGTCGCGTTGACGACGACATGGCCGCGGACCTCGGTGACGGCGCCGTCCTCGGAGTCGCGGACCCGCACGCCGGTCACCCGATCCCCCTCGCGCAGCAACGCGACCACCTGGGTCGAGGAGCGCACCACCGCGCCGTAGTGGGCGGCCGTGCGCGCGACGGTCATGGTGTGCCGGGCGTCGTCGACGACGGTGTCGTAGTAACGGATTCCGCCGATCAGCGCGCTGCGTTTGAGGCCCGGGCTCAACCGCAAGGCGCCCGCCCGGGTCAAATGCTTTTGCGCGGGAACGGATTTCGCGCCGCCCATCCGGTCGTAGAGGAAGATGCCCGCGGCGACGTAGGGCCGTTCCCACACGCGGTTGGTCAGCGGGAACAGGAAGGGCATCGGCTTGACCAGATGCGGCGCCAGGGTGGTCAGCGACAGCTCGCGCTCGTAGAGCGCCTCGCGCACCAACCCGAACTCCAGCTGCTCGAGATAGCGCAACCCGCCGTGGAACATCTTCGACGAGCGGCTTGAGGTGCCCGACGCGAAATCGCGCGCCTCGACGAGCGCCACCTTCAAGCCGCGGGTGGCGGCGTCCAACGCGCAGCCGGACCCCACCACGCCGCCGCCGATGACGACGACGTCGAACTGCTCGGTGCCCAGCCGCTCCCAGGCCACCTCGCGGTGCTGCGGTCCCAGCACGGACGCCGGCGAGCCCAACTCGGTGGGCGCGTGCATCGGATCGGTCACGGCAGAGGACTCCTCACCCGGTTACTCGCCAGTAGGACGGTGTCGAAACCAGGCTAGTCCAGATCGTCGTGCGCCATCAGGCGACGAGCGGCCTCGGTGATCGATCCGGACAACGACGGGTAAACGGCCAGCGTCTGGGCCAGCTCGTTGACGGTGATGCGGTTCTGGACGGCCACGGCGATCGGCAGGATCAGCTCGGAGGCGATCGGGGCCACCACCACGCCGCCGATCACCACGCCGGTGGACTTTCGGCAGAACATCTTCACGAAACCCTGTTGCAAGCCGGACATCTTGGCCCGCGCGTTGGTGCGCAGCGGCAGCATGATCGTCCGGGCCGACACCGACCCGTCATCGATCATCGTCTGCGGCACGCCGACGGCCGCGATCTCGGGCCTGGTGAAGACCGTCGCCGCCACCGTGCGCAACCGGATCGGGCTGACGCCCTCGCCCAGCGCGTGGTACATCGCGATCCGGCCCTGCATGGCGGCCACCGACGCCAGCGGCAGCAGGCCGGTGCAGTCGCCCGCGGCGTAGATGCCCGCCACCGAGGTCCGCGACACCCGGTCCACGGTCAGGTAGCCGCCGCGGCCCAGCTCGATGCCGACCCGGTCCAGGCCGAGGCCGCCGGTGTTGGGCACCGAACCGATCGTCATCAGGGCGTGGCTGCCCTCGACGGTGCGCCCGTCGGCCAGGGTGACCAGCACGCCGCCGTCGGTGCGGGTGACCGACTGCGCTCGCGCGTTCTTGACCAGCTCGACACCGCGTTCGGAGAACGCCTCCTCCAGCACCGCCGCGGCGTCGGCGTCCTCATAGGGCAGCACCCGGTCCCGGCTGGCGACCACCGTCACCGGAACACCCAGCTCGGTGTAGGCGTGCACGAACTCGGCGCCGGTGACGCCCGACCCGACCACGACGAGGTGCGAGGGCAGCGCCTCGAGGTTGTAGAGCTGCCGCCAGGTCAGGATCCGCTCGCCGTCGGGCTGGGCCGACGGCAGGACCCGCGGGCTGGCGCCGGTCGCGATCAGCACGACGTCGGCCTCGAACTCCCCGCTGCTGCCGTCGGGGGCGGTCGCCTTGACGCGGTGGCAGGCCAGCCCGGGCGTGGGGTCGATCAGCTCGCCGCGACCGGCCACCACGTGCACGCCCATGCCGAGGAGCTGTTCGGTGATGTCGGCCGACTGCTCGGTGGCGAGTTGCTTGACCCGGGCGTGGATCTGCGGCAGCGAGATCTTGGCGTCGTCGATGTCGATGTCGAACCCCAGCCGCGGTGCCCGGCGCAGCTCGGTCCGCAGCCAGGTCGAGGCGATGAAAGTCTTGGAGGGCACGCAGTCGTCCAGCACGGCCGCGCCGCCGATGCCGTCGGAGTCGATCACGGTGACGTGCGTGGTGTCGGGGTGGGAGGTGGCGGCCACCAGCGCGGCTTCGTAACCGGCCGGGCCGCCACCGAGGATCACGATGCGGGTCGCCACAGCCCCCAACCTAGCGGGGGACCCGGTCACCGTGCAGCGCGGCGACGATGCACGCCGCACGGCGGCGTGAGGAGAAGCCGCGCCATTGAACAGCGCGGCGACGATGCACGCCGCACGGCGGCGTGAGGAGAAGCCGCGCCATTGAACAGCGCGGCGAAACGCTTGGGAGAAGACCGCTCGTGCGGGTGACGTCTAAGATTTCCCCGTGCCGCTCTACGCCGCCTACGGGTCGAACATGGATCCTGAGCAGATGCTCAAGCGGGCACCCCATTCCCCGATGGCCGGAACCGGCTGGCTGCACGGCTGGCGCCTGACGTTCGGCGGCGAGGACATCGGCTGGGAAGGCGCGCTGGCCACGGTGGTCGAAGACCCGACCTCCAAGGTGTTCGTCGTCCTCTACGACATGACCCCGGCCGACGAGAACAACCTCGACCGGTGGGAGGGCTCGGAGTTCGGCGTCCACAAGAAGATCCGCTGCCGGGTGGAACGCATCTCGTCGGACACCAGCACCGACCCCGTGCTGGCCTGGCTGTACGTGCTCGACGCCTGGGAGGGCGGCCTGCCCTCGGCGCGATACCTGGGCGTGATGGCTGACGCCGCCGAAATCGCCGGAGCCCCAAGCGATTACGTGCACAACCTGCGCACCAGACCGGCCCACAACATCGGCCCGGGAACGGGCTCCTAGGGCCCGTGTCGATTCTCTCCAGACCAGTCGTCGCCGACGCACTGGCCCGCACTTTCGCCGCCGTCGTGAACCCGGCCCCCAAGGCCGCCGTGCGATTCCCCGAATTCCGCGGCCGGACCACCGAGGTCACCATCCCCGCCCGGCACGGCCCCGTACCGGCAACCGTCTACCACCCGCCGGCCGGCACGGCGAACCAGGCGGTCTACGTCAACGTGCACGGCGGGGGCTTCGTGGTCGGGCACCCCGAACAGGACGATCCCTGGTGCCGGTACCTGGCCGCCAACGCAGGCGTGGTGGTGATCAATCCCGACTACGTGCTGGCGCCGCGGCACCGCTTCCCGGCGGCGCCACACCAGGTCTACGACGTCGTCCGCTGGGCGGCCGACCCCGGCCGCGATTGGGACGGCGGCCGGCTGTGCGTCGGGGGCCAAAGCGCGGGCGGCAACCTCAGTGCCGCGGCCGCACGGCTGGCGCTGGAGAACGGCGGCCCCCGCATCGCGCTGCAGGTCCTGCACTACGCCCCGCTCGACCTGGTGACGCCCGCCCGCGACAAGCCGTCCAGCCTGGGCGGCCGCGCCGTCCTGAAGCCGTGGATGGGTGAGGTCTTCGACACCGCCTACGTGCCCGAAGCCGCGCAGCGGCGCGACCGCCTGGCCTCCCCCGCGTGGGGCGACAACGCCGACGGGATCGCCGGTATCGCGCCCGCGCTGGTCGT
>NZ_LZJJ01000432.1:0-9012 GCF_001667625.1 Mycobacterium sp. E1715 | reverse complement strand
CCGCCGGTGACGCGGCGAGCAGTCCCACACCGGCGGATGGCCGGGGTGGGATCGAGCTCGACGAGCTCCGGAAGCGCGCCGGGCGCTACTTCGATGAGGTCGCGGCGGGGCAGACGATCGAGGTCATCCGCGGCGGCAAGCTGGTCGCCCGCATCGTGTCGGTCGCGTAGGAACGGCGGCGGCGCATACCCCGGAAGCTTTCCCGAGGTCATGTTGTTGAGCGGTGCATGACCATGACGGGCTTCCACGAAGGAGAGACCGCGACACAGCGGCGAGCGGGCGTCGAAGCCGAGGCCAAGCGGCTCGAGGGCATGCTCGACTCGCCGGGCCTGTCCGGCGGCGCCGCAAGATTTCTCGCCGCACAGCGATTCGCCGCCCTGACCGGACGGGACCACGACGGCGTGCTGTGGACGTCGCCGTTGATCGCCGCGCCGGGTTTCCTCCGCGGCCGGGACGACGTCTTGCGTGTGTCGGCATCCCCCCGCAGCGGCGACCCGCTGCACCGGCTCCCGGCCGGCCAACAAGTCGGACTGATCGCGATCGACTTCGCCACCCGCCGCCGGTTACGGGTGAACGGCGAGCTCGTCGGCTCGGACGACGCGGGCCTGGCCGTCCGCGTCGACCAGTCATACGGCAACTGCCCCAAGTACATTCACCCGCATACCATCGACACCGACGCCCTCGGCGCACCCGCTTCACTGCGCGCGAGACGCGCAACGCTTGACCCGTCCGATCAGGCGATGATCGCGAGGTCGGACACGTTCTTTCTGGGCACGAGCCATCCCACCCGGGGTAGCGACGCGTCGCACCGCGGAGGCCCACCCGGCTTCGTCCGGGTCGACGCCCCCGACCGGCTCTGGTGGCCGGACTTCCCCGGGAACAACATGTTCAACAGTTATGGAAACCTGGCCGTCGACGACGAGGCCGCCTTGCTGTTCGTGGATTTCGGGACCGGTGCGAGCCTGCACCTCACCGGGACCGCACAGGTGCGGTGGACTAGCCCCGGTGCCCCCGGGGACGACGGCGGCGTGGGCAGGAACGTCTCATTCTCGGTCGGTGCCGTGGTCAGCGTCGGCAACCGCTAACCCTCGAGGAATCCGCCCTCGGGAAGCGGGCGTTGGCAGATCGTCCGCGCCTCGGCGGCGCTAAGCCCGAACAGCCGCAGCACGTTCTCGGTGACGAGGTCGGCGGCGTGCGCGTCGTCTCGATCGGGGTTGTCCCGCAACAGGTTTCCGAGCCCCAGCAGCGCACCGCCGGCCATTGCGAGGGCCAACTCGGGATCCTCGACGTCGAACCGACCGGCCGCGACGCCGGCTTTGATATCACGCAGGGCGCGCGGCGCCAAACCACGTTCGGACGACAGCAGCTCCAGCCCGTTGGCCAACAGGATCCGGCTCTCCTGCGGGCGGCGGCGGAACAGCCTGCCGGTCATCCGAAAGCTGGTGGCGAAGATCTCCGCCGGGTCCTCGATGGACGCGGTGAGCCGGTCGAGCATCGCCCCATAGACGTCGAGCACCTCGGCGACCGCGGCCTCGAACAGCTGCTCCTTGCTGTCGAAGTGGTTGTAGAAGGACCCCATGCCGACGTCGGCGGCCTGGGTGATCTCCAGGACCGGCACGTTCACCTTGCCCTCGGCGATCAGTTGCTGCGCGGCCTTGACCAGCGCCGCACGGGTGCGCCGCTTGCGCCGCTCCAGCCGGTTGGCCGGCTCCGCCATCGCACTCACCCCCGCATTATGCATCAGTCATGAGGATTTCGTCAGACTCTTGACTGAACGTTATCTCGTATGTGACGATTTCGTCAGTTAGGTTTGGGAGTGACCATGGATTTGACCGAAAGCGCACGTCCGGAGGCGCACAGCGAGCAGGGCGCACTGCGCGGGGAGCATCCCGGGCGGTCGCGCAACCCCGTCATCAGGGTCGCCGACATCGCGTGGCTGGAGTTCGAGCGGCCAGACTTGGGGCGCGCCGAGGCGTTCGCGCGGGCATTCGGCTTCCACACTGCCCAGCACGGCCCCGGCGAGGTGCAGTTGCGCGGCACCCGGGCGGGTACGCCGTGCGTGATCCTGCGTCGCGGCAGGCGCAGCCGGTTCACCGGCGCGGCGTTCCGGGCCTGCGACGAGGCCGACGTGCTCCGGCTGGCGGGCAACGCCGGGGCACCGATGCGACGGCTACCGGAGGCCATCGGCGGGGTGTCGGTCGACCTGACAGACCCCAGCGGAATGTTGGTTCGGGTCGTCGCCGGCATGCACGAGCTCCCGGACCTGCCGGGCCAACAGGCCCACGTCTTCAACTTCGGCCCCGAGGTGCGGCGCACCAATGCCGGCCAGCGTCCCCCGCGGGTGCCCGCCCGGGTCGAGCGCCTGGGCCACCTGGTGGTGCAGTCGACCAAGTACCTCGAGACCCTCAACTGGTACCTCGACAACCTCGGCATGATCGTCAGCGACTTTCTGTACTTCCCCGGCCAGCGGCACCGCGGCCCGGCGATGAGTTTCATTCGCTGCGACCGCGGTTCGATACCGGCCGACCATCACACCCTGGCGATGGCCCTGGGGCCGGCCAACCGCTACGTGCACTCGGCCTATCAGGTCAGCGATCTCGACGCGCTGGCTGCTGGCGGCGAATACCTTGGCGCGCACGGCTATTCCCGGTCCTGGGGAATCGGCAGGCACATCCAGGGCAGTCAGATCTTCGACTACTGGCGCGACCCCGACGGCGACTTGTTCGAACACTTCACCGATGGCGACCTGTTCGACAACACGCTCGACCCGGGCTGGGCGCCCTTCACCGCATCCGGGTTGGCGCAGTGGGGGCCGCCGGCAAGCAGAGATTTCCTCGGAACCGACCCCAAGTCGGCACGCCGGGAACTGGTTTCGATGATGACCGCCCTCCGCTCGCACAACGAATTCGATTTCAACCGCCTGATCGGCCTACTGAAAGTTCCTACCTCATGACCCTTTCCGTGCTGCACACCGCTTCCGAAACCGACCGCGCCTGGTGGCTCAAAACCGCCGAGGGCGCAGTCAGAATCGACACCACCGCCACCACCACCGCCGCGTTGCTGGCCGACCGGGCCGCCATCGAGAGTGCGGCGACGAAAACCGAAGCCGTCGCCCTCGACACCCTCGCCTTGGTCTCACCGGTGACCCGGCCGTGCCGGGTGATAGCTCAGATGACCAACTACGAGTCGCACGTCAAAGACGCGGGCATGGATCCGGCGTCCATCCCCCTCACCTTCTTCCGCAAGGCGTCCGCCTCCATCACCGGGCCGTTCGACGACATCGTCAAGCCCCCGCACGTGAAGCTGCTCGACTACGAAGTCGAGATCGGCCTGGTGATCGGCCGCGCCGTCCCGATCGGCACCACCATCTCGGACGCCAACCTCGGCGATTTCGTCGCCGGGCTGGTGGTCACCAACGACGTCTCCGCGCGCGACGTCCAACTCCCCCAGACCCAGTTTTACGAGGCCAAGTCGTATCCGACGTTCACCCCGGTCGGCCCCGAACTGGTGCTGCTCACCGCCGACGAGCTCAAGCGCTTCGGTGACCTGCGATTGCGCCTCAGCGTCAACGGCGAGGAACGCCAGAACGCGCTCGTCGAGGGCGACATGCTGTACCGGCCACTGCAGGCGCTGCAGTCGCTCACGCAGTTCCAAGAACTCGCCCCGGGTGACCTGGTGCTCACCGGCACCCCGGTCGGCACCGCGCTGAGCGCCCCACCGAAGCCGGTACAGTTCGTCGGAAACCTGTTGCCGCCGGGACTCAAATGGAAGATGTTCTTCTCGCGGCAGGCCGCCAACCGCAATTACCTGCACGACGGTGACATCGTCGAGGCGTCGGTGGCCACCGACGACGGCGCCATCGATCTCGGAACGCAGCGCACCCCAGTGCGATACACATGACGACCCCGGCTACGCGGCGGGTACCCGTCGTCATCGTCGGCGCCGGACCGACCGGCGTCACCGCGGCCACCCGGCTGGCGCAGTGCGGCGTCCATTGCCTGGTGCTCGATCGCTGGACGGACGTGTACCCCCAGCCACGAGCGGTGCATCTGGACGACGAGATCTATCGCATCATCGCCCGCCTCGGGTTGGGCGGCGAGTTCGCCGCGATATCACGGCCGACGCTGGGTTTGCGGTTGGTGGACAGCCGGTTCCGCACTCTGGCCGAATTCAACCGCGACCCCGAGCACAGCGTGCACGGTTTCCCGCAGGCCAACATGTTCGACCAGCCCGAATTGGAGACCCTGCTGCGGGCCAACCTCGAGCGCCATCCCAATGCCGAACTGCGCGGGAACGCAGAAGTCACCGATGTTGTGGCGGACGGAACGCGCATCCGCGTCACGTTCACCGACCGCTCAGACGGTGGGCGTCACCACGTCGACGCCGACTACCTGCTGGGCTGCGACGGCGCCAACAGCCTGGTGCGGGCACGGATCGGTTCGACCATGCGGGACTTGAACTTTCAGCAACGCTGGCTGGTCGTCGACATCGCCAGCGAGGCGGACCTGGGCCAGTGGGACGGGGTGCACCAAGTGTGCGACCCGGATCGCGCGGGAACGTACATGCGCATCGGGCCGGCCCGCTACCGGTGGGAGTTTCAGTTGCTCGCCGGCGAAACCGCGGCGGACTTCGGCACGCTCCAGCGGCTGCGACCGTTGATCAAACCATGGACCAGCACCGTACCCGTCGCCGAGCTCACCCTGGTGCGGGTCGCCGAGTACACGTTCCGGGCACAGATCGCCGACCGCTGGCGCAACGGCAACGTCTTCCTCCTCGGCGACGCGGCGCACCTCACTCCCCCGTTCATCGGCCAGGGCATGGGCGCCGGGCTGCGCGACGCCGACAATCTCGCCTGGAAGATCGCCGGGGTCCACCGCGGCGCCCTTACCCCGGACGTGCTCGAGACTTATGAGCGCGAACGAAAGCCGCACGCTCGCTACATGATTCGCCTCGCGCTGAGTATCGGCTGGGCGATGACCGGCGGCGGCCACCTTGGCAACGCAGCGCGCCGGGCGCTGTTGCCGCGGCTGCGGCTCATCCCCGGCCTGCGCGACAAGGTCGTCGACTCCACAACGCCGCCGCTGCACCGCTCAGCGTGGGTGTCTAAATCGCGGCGACCGCATCAGCTACCGGGCACGCTGTGCCCCAACCCGCCGCTGCACGACGGTCGACGGGTGGACGACGTCCTCGGCACCGGTTTCGCGTTGATCGCCGTCACTCGCCCCGGCGCCGCCGACGAGGCCGCCCTGCGGCGGCGCGACGTCACCGTGCTGGTCGCCGACCCCGGCAGCGCTCTGGAGACGTGGCTGCGGCGGGGTCGCGTCACCGCCGCGCTGGTGCGCCCCGACCGAACGGTGGCGCGCGCCGGGCGCGACCTGGCCGCCCTTTGCGCGTGGACCGCCACCGCCCTGTCGCCCGGCGAGCGTCAGCCGGACGCGGACGGCCGGGCGACGATCACGGGTATCCGTACCGAGTGCAGCACGGCGTTGCTGACCGATCCCAGGAGTATGCCGGACAAGCCGCCACGGCCGTGACTGCCCACGACGAGAAGCTGGGCGAATTCCGACTTTTCGGCAAGCTGCCGAGCCGGCGCGTCGCGTTCGACCAACCTCTGCACCGTCACATCGGGATAGCGCTCCTGCCAACCGGCCAGGTTCTCGGCGAGGCTCCGCTGGGCCTCCTCTTCCAGTGACGACCAATCCGCTTCGGGGAGTTCGCTGATCGCGATGTCGCTCCATGCGTGCAAGGCCATCAGGTCGACGCCGCGCCGGGAAGCCTCGTCGAACGCGACGGCGGTCGCGAGCTCGGAGGCCGGCGAGCCGTCGATCCCCACCAGAACGGGAGCGTCCCCGTTGTCCGGCAGGTCGTCCCCATGGATCACCGCGACGGGACAATTCGCGTGCCGCACCACCGTCGCGCTGACCGAGCCCAGCACGCCACGCGCCAGTAACCCGCGTCCCGCCGTGCCGACGACGACCATCTCCGCCTCGTCGGACATCTTGATCAGGGCCAGCGCGGGGCTGGAATACACGAGTTCCCGGTTGATCGCGATCTCACGGTCCGCCGCTAGCGCCTCCTCGGCGAGCTTGATCGCGTGCATGATCGCCTTCTTGCCCTCGTCTTCCAGCCGCACTGCCAGAGAGTCGGGGTATGGGACCGGCGGCCAGGTGGCGGTGGGCGTCGTCACCGCGTGGACGACGGTCAGTGGAACTTTCCGCATGGCCGCCTCGCGCGCGGCCCAACGTGCCGCAGCGTTCGATGCCGTCGAGCCGTCGACCGCGACGACGATGCCGCGCTGTTGGTCAGGTGCTGACATTTCGTTCTCCCTCCATCACCGACGACGCTATAAACCCGACGGGCGTGGGTCGTGAGGCTTAAGTCCCTAACCACCGGGACGGAGGGCTGTTACCGGCGTGGCGTTAAGGCGCCCTTAACGCCACGGTCACTCGCCGGTCAGACGGCTTTCCGTTGCAGCTGCGCGATGACCCAGAAGGGCAACGCCACAAACAATGTCCCGCCGATCAGATTGCCGACGGTGGTCACGCCGAGGTTGGTGAGCAAGCCGTGGTCGCCGAATCCCCAACCGATCGTGCCCCGGGGTGCCGCCGGGTGAAACAGGTTGAGCAGCAGGGGAATACCGAGGAAGCCGACGTTGGCGATCACGTGCTGCGTGCCGCCGATGACGAACGCGAACGGGCCGTAGAACGCGAATGCCATTCGGGCGACGTCGCTGCGGGCCTTGAAGAACATGCACATCGAGGTCTGCAGAAACCAGGTGCACACGACGGCGAGGAGCAGTGCGGTCAAGAAGGGCTGGCCGGCCTTCTGGGTGCCCACGGTAGCGGCCCGCTCGGCGAAGGCACCCAGATACGGGCCTCCCGCGGCGCCGCAAACGGTGACGAAAAGCAGCGCGCCGAGGACGTTGCCGATGAGGCCCACGACGACCAGGAAGGCATAACCACCGGCGCTCATCGTGCGATTCAGGACGGCGAGAAATCCCGCGGCCATGTCGGCGGTGATCAAAGACATGCCCGACACCAGGATCAGGACGAAGGACATGCCGAACGCCAGCCCCATCAGCAAACTCGCGATGCCCGGGGACTTGACCCCGGTGCTCACCATCAGCGCCAGCAGCGCTCCGAACGCGACCATCACGCCGCCGACCAGGGAACGCATCAGGAACGCCCACGGGTGCGTAGCCTTCTCGACCGCCATGGCGGCCACCCGGTCGACCATGGCGCCCACGCTCAGCGGCTCGAACGGATCGTCGGGGATCGTCGCCTTGGTGTCAGACGGGATGTCTGCGAACAGCTTTGGTGGTGACGCTTTGCCATCCAGTTGCGGCGCCGGCGCATTGATCGTCATGGGTGCTCGTCCTTCCGTAAAGCGTTGATCGCGTTGATGACCCCCGAGATGTGCTCATCACTGAGCCTCTCCCCTTCGAAGACGTGGTTGAGCAGGATCTTGAGGTCGAGCATCTGTTGCAGGTAGACCAGGCATGGGGGGCACTCGTCGAGGTGCTTGGCGACGATGGGGCCCCACTGCCGGGGGTCGGAATCGACGAGTTCATCCACCAGTCGGACGAAGTCGACGCAGTCGATGGCGGGGACAGTGTTGTCGTGCACGGTCATCGGCGATACCGCTTTTCCAATTCGTTGCGAAGATTTCCCCGGGCGCGGTAGAGGAGCGCGCGCTGCCCTTCGGCGGTCAGCTCGAGAAGTTCGGCGGCCTCTTCGGCCGGGGTGCCGACGATGTCACGCAGGATGACCAGTTGCCGTTGCCGCTCCGGCAGCGCGTCCAGCGCGGTGCGGACGTAACCGACGAGCTCGTTCTCCACGGTGCGGTCCTCCGGCAGGAAGCGCCGGGACGGTGGAAGGCTCCAGTGCCCGGCATCGGGATGGCCGGCGGGATGCATGCGGCCCGCCAGGGGGTCCACGTCTTCCGCGGAAAGCACCTCGTGGTCGCGAATGCGGGATTCCCGGCGCCGGTGCCGCGAGGCGGTGTTCTTGACGATCCCGAACAGCCACGTCCCGACCGACGAACGGCCCTCGAAGGAATCCGCGGACTGCAGGACCTGCACCCACGCCTCCTGCACCGCCTCTTCCGCCACCGCCGGCGAATCCACCATGGTGCGCGCGAAATTGATCATCGGCCGGTGAAAGTCGCGCACCAGATTAGCCAGCGGGATGCCGCCGACCGCCCGTTCGGATTCGGTGCCACCCGGCGGCACCGCCACCGGGGTCACCATCGTCTCGCACTCAGCCGCATGCGGCCAGCTCCCAGCGCAACTGCCCTTCCGACGGGGACTGGACGGGAATGAACGCCGCCTCCCGGTAGCGGCGGCTCGCCGATGTCCTGCTCGCGTAGCCCTTGCCGCCGGCGGTGCGGATCTCGAGATCGGCACTGGCGCTGGACAGCTCGGCCGCGGCGAGGCGCAGCGACAACAGCTCCCGCTTGGTGGGCGGGTCATCCCCGCCCACCGCCGCGGCCAGACCCGCCAGGGTGGCCTCCGCGGTGGCGAGCTTCTCCGCGACGTTGTCGACCTCCGCCGCGAACACCGAGTTGACGCCGCCGAGGCCGCCTTTGGCCTGCTCCACCGCGGTCCTGGTGAGACCCAGGCACATGGCGGACTGCAGGACCAGGAACGTCGGGCGGACCGCCTGCAGGAATCCCTCGAAGTCTCGGGACAACACTTGGGCCGAGGGCACGGGCACGTCGGTCAGGTTCAGGTATGACGAGGCGGTGCTACCCATTGCCAGCAGCTCGAAGTGATCGCCCACCACCACCCCCGCCGTGCTCAACGGCAGGGCCACGATCAGCCGCTCGCCCGCATCGGTGCGCACCGCGGTCACCATGGTCGAGTCGGGGTACAGGTTGCTCGCCCACCTGATCGGACCGGACACCCGGTAGCCGCCCTCGATCGGCGTGGCCGTCAACTCGACGCTGGCCACGGAATAGCCACGGGGAAGCTGCTGTGGCAACGGTATTGACGAAGCCCGCTCTCGCCGAGGC
>NZ_LZJJ01000431.1:0-2757 GCF_001667625.1 Mycobacterium sp. E1715 | reverse complement strand
CGGGTGGATCGACGGCGCGATCCGTTCCGGTGAGCGTGCGGCCGCCGAGGTCCGGGAGGCCGAGACCGCCGCGGTCGCCTAGGACGAGGAGGCCCCTGGCTAACCCGCCTGCTTAGCGGGCGGGCGGTAGAAGATCACCAGCTGACCGACCGCGCCGGCGAGGCCCAGCACCACCGAGATCAGCAGGCCGCGCCAGCCGTCCATCCAGTTGTGCCCGAACACCACGTAGTCCAGGCTGAGCTTGCCGGCGCCCAGGGTGGCCACGGCTATGGCGCTGACCGCCAGCACCAGGTTGTATTCCCAGCCCTCCTTGACGATGAAGAAGCCGTTGGCCCGGTGCACCGTCCAGGCCGCCACCAGCATCAACGACACGAAGCCCGCCGCCGGGATCGGTGTCAGCAGCCCCGCGGCCAGGCCCAGCCCCGCGGCCATCTCGGTCGTGGCGGCCACGGTGGCGTGAAACTTGCCCGGCTTCATGCCGATGCTTTCGAACCACCGCGCGGTGCCGGGGATGCGTCCGCCACCGAAGAACTTGTTGTAGCCGTGCGCGGCCAACGTCACGCCCAGTACCAGCCGCAGGATCAGTAACCCGACGTCGTAGGGAGTCATACCTGCAAACCTAGATCATGGCGCCGACCGGATAACAGGACCGCCGAGCAGCTAACTCCGTCGGCCCATGTGGGAACATTGCGGGCGTTCCGACGTTCGCCTTTCGACGGCCACCACGAGGGGGTGCACCACGGCTCGTATCGCACGCGGTGCCCGCCGTGACGCGCTTGGGGCCGCTTCTGACGGGCAATCTGTGGTGTTACTGGACGGCACAGCGAGTCACCCGCGGGAGCTGTTGGGCAACAAGGGCCACGGCATCGAGGCGATGCGCCGGCATGGTCTGCCGGTGCCGCCCGCGTTCTGCATCACCACGGAGGTCGGCCTGCGGTACCTCGCCGACCCCCGGGCGGCGATGGACGCCATCTGGGACGACGTGCTCGACCGGATGAGTTGGCTGGAGGCGCAGACCTCGCGGGTGTTCGGGCGCGGCCCGCATCCCCTCCTGGTCAGCGTGCGCTCCGGGGCCACCCAGTCGATGCCGGGCATGATGGACACCATCCTCGACCTCGGCCTGAACGATGAGGTCGAGCAGGCGCTGGCCACCGGCGCCCCGGCATTCGCCCGAGACACCCGCCGTCGGTTCGAGCGGATGTACCGGCGCATCGTCGGCATCGGCGAGCACGAGCCGGTGCCCGCCGACCCCTACGCGCAGCTGCGCGCAGGCATCGAGGCGGTGTTCGCCTCGTGGAACTCACCCCGCGCGGTCGCCTACCGCGCCCATTCCGGCGTCGACGACCAGAGCGGCACGGCGGTCGTCGTCCAGGCGATGGTGTTCGGCAACCACGGTCCCGATTCCGGTGCGGGGGTGCTGATTTCACGCAACCCGATCACCGGGGACAACGAGCCGTTGGGCGAGTGGCTGCCCGGGGGTCAGGGCGATGACGTGGTGTCAGGCTCGGTCGACGTGGAACCCATCAGCGCCCTGTGCGACGAGCAGCCGGCCGTCTACGGCGAGTTGATCGACGCCGCAAGAAGATTGGAGCGACTCGAGTTCGACGTCCAAGAGATCGAGTTCACCGTCGAGGACGGCAAGCTGTGGCTGCTGCAGACCCGCGGCGCGGAGCGCTCGGCGCAGGCCGCCGTGCGCCTGGCGCTGCAGCTGCGGCACGAGGGGCTGATCGACGATGCCGAGACGCTGCGGCGCGTGACGCCGGCGCACGTGCAGACCTTGTTGATGCCCGCCTTGCAACCGGAAACGCGCTTGGCGGCAAAGCTTTTGGTCAGGGGGTTGCCGGCCTGCCCGGGCGTGGCGTCGGGCAAGGCCTATACCGACGTCGACGAGGCGCTCGATGCCGCCGAACGGGGCGAGTCGGTGATCCTGGTACGCGACCACACCAGGCCCGAAGACGTTTCGGGCATGCTGGCCGCGCAGGGCATCGTCACCGAGGTCGGCGGCGCGGCCAGCCACGCGGCGGTGGTCAGCCGGGAACTCGGGCGGGTGGCCGTGGTGGGTTGCGGCCCCGGAGTGGCCGCCTCGCTGGCCGGTAAATCGATCACCGTCGACGGCGCGAAAGGCGAAGTGCGCGAGGGCAACCTGAGCCTATCCGCATGGTCGGAGAACGACACGCCCGAATTGCGCGAGCTCGCCGACATCGCTCGTCGGATCAGCCCGCTGCGCGCCCACACCGCCGGGGATTACCTGCGGCTGGAGGACAACAGCGAGGCCGCGGTGGCCGCGGCGCTGAAGAGCGGGCAGACCGACGTCGTCTCGGCCACCCCGCTGGTCGTCATGCTTACCGCGCTGCGCCTGGCCGGAGAGGCCGACTCATGAGCGAATTGGCGGTGCTGCAAGCGGTTCGGCTGAAAGGGCGGGTGCGCCCCGACGACCTGGCCGCCACCTTGGACGCCGACCCAGTTGAGGTCACCACGATCGTCGAACGGCTGACCGCGGCGGGCCTACTCGCCGACGGTGCGACGGTGCGCATCACGCCCGTCGGGCGCGACAAGCTGGCGGCGCTGCTCGACGAAGAGCGCGGGGGCGCCGACCGGGCCGCGATAGCGGCCGCTTACGACGACTTTCGGTCGGTCAACGCCGACTTCAAAGCCCTGGTGACCGATTGGCAGCTCAAGGGCGGCCCCGGCGGCACCCCCAACGCCCACGACGACGCGGAATACGACGCCGCGGTGCTGGCCCGCCTCGACGATGTG
>NZ_LZJJ01000430.1:0-8269 GCF_001667625.1 Mycobacterium sp. E1715 | reverse complement strand
AGGCGGCGATGCCGCTGGCGACGACACCGACGATCACCAGCGGCGCCGCGCCACCCTGGGCTGCGGCCTTGAACACGGCGAGCTTGCTGACGAAGCCGCTCGTCAGCGGGATGCCGGCGAAGGCCAGCAGGAACATCGAAAACATCACGCCCACAATGGGTGAGCGCTGGCCGAGCCCGGCCCAGTGCGCCAGGGTGGCGTCCTCGACGCCGTCGGCGTCGCGGATCAGGCCGACGATGGCGAACGCGCCGACGGTGGAAAAGCTGTAGGCCAGGAGGTAGAACAGTGTGGACGAGAGGCCCGCCTGGTTGTCGGCGATGACGCCGGTGAGGATGAACCCGACGTGGGCGACCGACGAATAGGCCAGCATGCGCTTGACGTCGGTCTGGTTCACCGCCGTGATGGTGCCCACCGCCATGGTGAGGATCGAGATGGTCCACAGCACCGGCCGCCACTGATCGTGCAGCGGCGGCAGCGCGACATAGACCACCCGCAGCAGCGCGCCGAAGGCCGAGACCTTGGTAGCCGCCGCCATGAACCCGGTGATGGGGGTCGGCGCGCCCTGGTAGACGTCCGGAATCCACGAATGGAATGGCACCGCACCCACTTTGAACAGCAGGCCGACCGCCAGCAGCGCAACGCCCACGAGCGCCATCGAGGTGTCTCCGTGCGCCGCCAGCGCGTCCCGGATGCCGGTCAGCAGCAGCGTGCCGGTCGCGCCGTAGAGCAGCGCCACGCCGTAGAGGAAGAACGCCGAGGAGAACGCGCCCAGCAGGAAGTACTTCATCGCCGCCTCTTGCGACAGCAGGCGCCGATGCCGGGCCAGGCCGCACATGAGGTAAAGGGGCAGCGAAAGCACTTCCAGGGCAACAAACATCGTCAACAGGTCGTTGGACGCCGGGAACACCATCATGCCGCCGACGGACAGCATCAACAGCGGGAACAGCTCCGTCTGCGCGGCCCCGGCCCGCTCCGCGTCCCGCTCGGCGTCGCTGCCGGGAATCGCGGAGGCCTGCGGGGTGAACGAGTCGAGGCCGGCCGGGCGGGCGACTCCCACACCCGCGGCAACCTTGCTCTCCGCCTTGGCTTGCGTGCGTTCGGCGATGAAGATCACCGCCAGCACCGCGACCAGCAGCACCGTGCCCTGCAGGTAGAGGGTGGTTCGGTCGACGGCCATGGCGCCCAGCACCGTCGCGCGGCCGGAGGCCGGGATCGACTCGGCCACCTCCACGGTCGCGAGGAATGCCGCGACCAGGCCGGCCAGGGCCAGGGTCACCTGTGCGCCATAACGGATCCGCCTGGGCAGGAACGCTTCCGCGAGGACTCCCACCACCGCGACGCCGAACACGATCAGTGTCGGGCACAGCAGGAAGTACTCGATGCTCGGGGTGGGGAGGGTCATCATCGCGGTCCTTCGGCTGTCCGGGGTGCGCGGTTGACGGCCGGCACGCTCGGCGCGGGGTCGTGCTGGCCGATCGTGGTCATGGTGCTCTCGACGGCGGGGTTGATGATGTCGAGCACCGGCTTCGGGTAGACCCCGAGCACGAACAGCAGCGCGATCAACGGTGCAACCACGACCAATTCGCGCGCCCGCAGGTCGACGATCTTCTCGTTGCCAGTGGCCACCGGCCCCGTCATCATGCGCTGGTAGAGCCACAGCATGTAGATGGCGGAGAGCACCAGCGCGGTGACACCGAACGCGGCGGCCAGCCAGTACCGGTTGAATGTGCCCAACAGCACCAGGAATTCACTGATGAACGGTGCCAGGCCGGGCAGCGACAGGGTGGCCATGGCCGAGACGAGGAACGTGCCCGCCAGGACGGGCGCCACCTTCTGCACCCCGCCGTAATCGGCGATCTTGCGGCTGCCGTGCCGGGATATCAGGAATCCCGCGATCAGGAACACCGCCGCCGTGGACAGGCCGTGGTTGAGCATGTACAGCGTCGACCCGCTCTGCCCCTGGCTCGTCATCACGAAGATGCCCAGGATGATGAACCCGAAGTGGGAGATCGAGGTGTAGGCGATCAGGCGCATGACGTCCGTCTGCCCGATGGCCACGATCGCCCCGTAGATGACGCCGATGACAGCCAGCACGATGATGAGGGGGCGGAAATACGTTGAGGCGCCCGGGAACAGCTGCAGGCAGTAACGCAGCATGCCGAAGGTGCCGACCTTGTCCATCACGGCCATCATCAGCACCGCGGTCGCGGGGGTGGCCTCGACCGCGGCATCGGGCAGCCAGCGGTGGAAGGGCCACAGCGGCGCCTTGATGGCGAACGCGAACATGAAGCCCAGGAACAGCGCCTTGAACACCGCGGAGTCGGCGCCGTAGCGACCGGAGGCGACGCCGGCCACGATCTCGCGGAAGTCGAAGGTGCCCGAACCGTGCTGCGCGGTCACCACGTACAGCCCGATCACCGCGGCCAGCATGATCAGCCCGCCGAACAGGTTGTACAGCAAGAACTTCACCGCCGCGCGTGACCTGCCCGGACCGCTCCCGAAGCCTCCGATCAGGAAGTACATCGGGATGAGCATGGCCTCGAAGAACACGTAGAACAGCAGCACGTCGAGGGCGACCACGGAGATCAGCACCATCGACTCGATGGCCAGCGTCAGAGCGACGTAGGCGTGCACGCCGCGGGGGCTGCGCCCGCCGCTTCGTGACGGGTCGTCACCGTCCCCGTCGTTCCAGCCGGCCACCTGCAACACCGGGATCAGCACCGCGGTGAGCAGCACCAGCACCACGGCGATGCCGTCCACGCCCAGGGAATAGGTGGCACCGAATGCCGGGATCCAGGAATGGCTTTCGACGAATTGGTACGTGCTGCCACCGGACTTGAAGCCCAGGGTGACGACGATCGCGACGGCCAGCGTCAGGACGCCGAAGACCAGGCCCGTCCACTTGGCGAGCCGGCGCAGCCCCGGCGGCAGGAGGATGACGAGCACCGAGCCGGCCAGCGGCACCAGCCACAGGACGCTCAGCCACGGAAGGTTGTTCACCACAGTTTCACCGCCAGGATCAGCGCGATCACCAGGACCGCGCCCGTCAGCATCGACAATGCGTAGTTGCGGGCGAAGCCGGTTTGCAGCCCCCGCAGGCGATTCGAAGTCCGGCCCACCAGCGCGGCCAGTGCGTTCACCGAGCCGTCGACGCCCGCGTTGTCGACGTCGACGAGCGCCTGGGTCAGTTCGGCTCCGGGGCGCATGAACACCTCCTCGTTGAAGGCGTCGCCGTAGAAGTCCCTGCGCGCGGCCGTCGTGACCGGCGACACGGAAAGCGGGGCCACCCGGGGGATTTCCGCTTTGGCGTACAACCGGTAGGCCACCGCGATCCCGATGGCGACGACGCCCAGCGCCAGGGCGGTGTTGACCCACACCGGGAAGGCGTGGGTGACCTCTTCGTGTTTCCCGACGACCGGCTCGAGCCAGCGCGCCAAGGTGCCCCGCCACGCCAGCAGCCCACCCGAGAACACCGAGCCGACGGCGAGCAGAATCATCGGCCAGGTCATCAGGGCGGGGGCCTCGTGGGGATGAATGCCTGGGCCCCAACGCTTTTTGCCGAAGAAGGTCATCAGCATCACGCGCGTCATGTAGAACGCGGTGACGCCCGCGCCCAGCAGCGCGGCCCCGCCCAGCACGTAACCGCGCGCGTCGCCGGCGCCCAGCGCGGCCTCGATGATCGCGTCCTTGGAGAAGAAGCCCGCGAACGGCGGCACGCCGATGATCGCCAGATAGCCGAGACCGAAGGTGGCAAAGGTGATCGGTAGCGCCGCGCGCAGGCCGCCGTAGCGGCGCATGTCCTGTTCCTCGTGCATGGCGTGGATCACGGCGCCGGAGCCGAGGAACAACCCGGCCTTGAAGAACCCGTGGGTGAGCAGGTGCATGATCGCGAACGCGTAGCCGGCCGGGCCCAGCCCTGCGGCCAGCACCATGTAGCCGATCTGGCTCATCGTGGATGCCGCGAGCGCGCGCTTGATGTCGTCCTTGGCGCAGCCGATGAACGCGCCGAGCAGCAACGTGACGGCGCCGACGATCACGACCGCGGTTTGCGCGTCGGGCGCCAGGTTGTACAGCGGGTTGGACCGCACGATCAGGTAGACGCCGGCGGTCACCATGGTGGCGGCGTGGATCAGCGCGGACACCGGGGTGGGGCCCTCCATCGCGTCACCCAGCCAGGCCTGCAGCGGCACCTGCGCGGACTTGGCGCAGGCGCCCAACAGCAGCAGCAAGCCCATCGCCGTCAGCGCCCCGCGGCCCGCGGCGGGCGGCCCGGCGAACACCCCGGCGTAGGACAGCGTGCCGAAGGTGCTGAACATCAAGAACATTCCCAGCGCCAGCCCGGCGTCCCCGACGCGGTTCATCACGAAGGCCTTCTTGGCGGCCGTGGCCGCCGTTGGCTTGTGGTACCAGAACCCGATCAGCAGGTAGGAGGCCAGGCCCACGCCTTCCCAGCCGACGTAGAGCACCACGTAGTTGTCGGCGACCACCAGCAACAGCATCGAGGCCAGGAACAGGTTGAGGTAGCCGAAAAACCTTCGCCGGTCCGGGTCTTCGGCCATGTAGGCGACCGAATAGATGTGGATGAGCGACCCGACTCCCGAGATCAGCAGCACGAAACACACCGACAGCTGGTCGATTTGCAGGCCGAGGTCCACCTGCAGTTGGCCGACCGGGATCCAGGTGAACACCGTCTGGTGGATGACCCGGTCCTCGGCGCCGCGGCCGAGCAGCTCGCTCAGCAGGCTCAGGCCGACGCCGAACGCCGCGAGCGCGGTGGCGCAGCCCAGCCAGTGGCCCCAGGCGTCGGTGCGTCGGCCGCCGAACAACAGGATCGCGGCACCCGCCAGCGGCAGCGCCACCAGCAGCCAGGTGTAGTGAGTCATGTTGGCCCCATATTGGCGATGTCAGCCTTTGAGTAGGTTCGCGTCGTCCACCGACGCCGATTTGCGGGCACGGAAAATCGTCATGATGATGGCCAGCCCGACGACGACCTCGCACGCGGCCACCACCATCGTGAAGAACGCGATCATCTGGCCGTCCAGGTGGCCGTGCATCCGTGCGAACGTGACAAAGGCCAGGTTGACCGCGTTCAGCATCAGCTCGACGCACATGAACATCACGATGGCGTTGCGTCGCAACAGCACACCCGAGGCTCCGATGGTGAACAGCAGGGCCGAAAGGTAAAGGTAATTGGCCGGATTCACGAGGTGCCACCTTTGATCGCCTGGCGGGAGGGGGTTGCCTTTCCGTCGGCGCCGCGGCTGCGCAGGATCGGCGACACCGACAGCTCCGAGTACGACCCGTCCGGCAGCAGCGCTGCCACGTCGACGGCGTTGTGGCGCGCGTAGACGCCCGGGCTGGGCATCGGGGTCGGGTGCCCGCCGGGCTGGAACCGCTCCTGCGACAGCTCCCGCTGCGTCTTGCGGCGCTCGAAGCGTTCGCGGTGGGCCAGCACCATCGCGCCGATGGCCGCGGTGATCAGCAGCGCGCTGGTGAGTTCGAACGCCCAGACGTACCGTGAGAAGATCAGCGCCGCAAGCCCTTCCACGTTGCCGTTGGCGTTGGCGGTGGTCAGGCCCGCGAAGCCGACGGTCGCGGCGGTGCCGATCGCCGCGATCAGCAGAACGCCGAAGCCGATCCCGGCCAGGACCGCGGCGATGCGCTGACCGTGCAGCGTTTCCTTCAGGGATTCCGCGGAGTCCACGCCGATCAGCATCAGCACGAACAAGAACAGCATCATCACCGCGCCGGTGTAGACGACGACCTGGACGACACCCAAGAACAGCGCGTCCTGGATCATGTAGAACACCGCCAGGATGATCATGGTCATCGCCAGGAACATCGCTGAGTACACGGCGTTGACCGCGAGCACCACCCCGATCGCGCCGATCAGCGCGAGCGCGCCCAGCACCCAGAACGCCACCGCTTCACCGGTGGAGGTGCGCACGATGGTGTCGGAGGCCAGGAGCTGGCTTGTCACTCCAGTCACCGGGATTCCCCGGCCTTCTCGGTCTCCTTGAGGCCGTCCGCGGTGACGTTGCCCTGGTAGTAGTCCTTGTCGGTGGCACCGGGCGCGCGCGGGTGCGGCGGCGCGGTCATGTCGGGCAGCAGGGGAGCCAGCAGCCGGTCCTTCTCGTAGATCAGGTCGGCGCGGTTGTCGTCGGCCATCTCGTAGTCGTTGGTCATCGTCAGCGCGCGGGTCGGGCAGGCCTCGATGCAGAGGCCGCAACCGATGCAGCGCAGGTAGTTGATCTGATAGACCCGTCCGTACCGTTCTCCGGGCGAATACCTGAGCTCCTCGGTGTTGTCCGCGCCCTCGACGTAGATCGCGTCGGCCGGGCAGGCCCACGCGCACAACTCGCACCCGATGCACTTCTCCAGACCGTCCGGGTACCGGTTGAGCTGGTGACGGCCGTGATAGCGCGGCGCCACCGGGCCCGGCTTCTCCGGATACTCCTCGGTGACGTTCTTCTTGAACATCGATCCGAACGTCACGCCGAATCCGGCGACGGCGTCTAGGAACTTAGCCACGTGCTTTCTCCTTGCTCGCGGCCGCCAGGGACTTCATCGGCAGCGGCGGTGTCGGGAATACGGGTGTGGAGGTCTGTCCGGCAGGCAGCTGTTTGGCCTGGCGGCGGAGCTGTCGCTCCAGCGCGCGAATACCCGGCGTGGCGAACGGTTTTCGCAACAACAGCACCAGTGCCGTCGCGAACACGATGCTGCTGACCACCAGCACCGGGGTCCAATGCGCATACCCCTGGTTCTGCATGGTCCGAATCACGGCCGCGATCAACACCCAGACCAGTGAGGCGGGGATCAGCAGCTTCCAGCCCAGCGCCATGAACTGGTCGTAGCGCAGCCGGGGCAGCGAGGCCCGCAGCCAGAAGTAGATGAACAGGAAGGTCCACATCTTGGCGGTGAACCAGAGCACCGGCCACCACCCGGTGTTGGCGCCCGCCCACATGTTGATCGGCCAGGGCGCGTGCCAGCCTCCGAAGAACAACGCGGTGGCCAGCGACGACACCGTCATCATGTTGACGTACTCGGCGAGCATGAACATCGCGAACTTCAGCGACGAATACTCGGTGTGGAAGCCGGCGACCAGTTCGCCCTCGGCCTCGGGCAAATCGAATGGGGCCCGGTTGGTTTCACCGACCATCGAGATCAGGTAGATCACGAACGACGGCAGCAGCAGGAACACGTACCAGACCCGGTCCTGCGCGGCGACGATCTCCGACGTGGACATCGAACCGGCGAAGAGGAACACCGCCGCGAACGACAGCCCCATCGCCACCTCGTAGGAGATGACCTGGGCGGTGGAGCGCACGCCGCCCAGCAGCGGGTAGGTGGACCCGGATGCCCAGCCGCCCAGCACGATGCCGTACACCCCGATGGCCGACAGCCCGAGAATGAACAGCACCGCGACCGGCAGGTCGGTCAGCTGAAGCGGGGTGCGGTGGCCGAACACCGACACCACCGGGCCGAAGGGGATGAACGCGAACGCGGTGAACGCCGGGATCGTCGAGATGACCGGAGCCGCGAAGTAGACGAACTTGTCGACACCGCCGGGGGTGATGGTTTCCTTGAGCGCCAACTTGATTCCGTCGGCGAGGCTTTGCAGCGTGCCCCACGGTCCCGCCCGGTTGGGACCGGGCCGCAGCTGCATCCAGCCCAGGATCTTGCGTTCCAGCAGGATCGCGACCAGCACGTTGAGCATGAGGAACACGAAGATGGCCAGCGCCTTGCCCAGCACCAGCCACCAGGTGTCGTGCCCGAATGCGGACAAGGAGCTCGTCGTCATGATCCCACTCCGATTTTCACTGTGCTGCCCAGGCTTACGCCCAGCTGCCGGTGCACGGCGCAACCCGGCGAGTTCAGCGGAAGCCACACCACCCGGTCGGGCATGTCGGTGATGATCAGCGGCAGGCTGATCGATCCGCGCGGCGTGCTGACGGTCACCGCGTCGCCGTCGGCGGCGCCGATTTCGGCGGCCGTGTCTGCCGACAGCCGAACCGCGGGTTTGCGTGCGGTGCCGGCCAAATGCGGCTCGCCGTCTTGCGTCCGGCCGTTGTCGAGCAGCATCCGCCAGCCGGTGAGCACGGAACTGGCCGGGCTGGGCACCTGGGACGGCGGCTGGGCGTCCGGCCCGTCCGTCGCGACCCCGGAGCCGACCCAGCCCGGTGCGGGTGAAGCCGTGCTCACCGGCTGGCGGATGCTGCTCGACAACGGCCGGACGCAAGACGGCGAGCCGCATTTGGCCGGCACCGCA
>NZ_LZJJ01000429.1:0-7137 GCF_001667625.1 Mycobacterium sp. E1715 | reverse complement strand
TCGGGGGCCTGGTCGCGCAACTGATCCGCCATCGCCACGACCCGGTCGAGTACCCGCTCGCTCATGTTGGTGTCCTTTACGTCTGTGGGCGTAGTAATGATCTATTGAAGTCCGCGGCCCACTGGACGCTGTTCCCGGTCAGCGGACGCCGAGATAAGACGTGAGCTGTCGTCCGACAGTCGGGACACACGGCAGCCAGGTCCCATCGATGCGCCTAGCGTCAGCGCCTGTGGACCAGGTTCAGGGAGCAGCATCTCGATGCGGCCATAATCAGCAGGCACCGACGCCGGAAGAGCAAAGCTTGCCGTCGGCTGCCCAAGTGGCCCAATTGCGCTGTGCCATCACACGGAATGTGTCCCGTGACTTCATCGATGGGAACGGCCACATGAACGTGTTGCATTATCTGGATTTCGGTTCGGCCGCCGCCGATGCGTTGGTGCGTGAACTCGGGATCGACGACGCCTATCGGGCTGATCGACAGCTCGGCCTCTTCACCGTCGAGCACCACCTGCGCTACTACAGCGAGCTGATCGAAGATGACACGGCCGATCTCTACGCCCGCGTCCTTGACCGCTCACCCAAGGTGGTGCACATGATGTCATTCGCCGTGGATCGGTACCGGCAACGCCTATCGGCGACACTTGAGATGGTCCTCGTGCACGTCGATCTGACCCGCCGGCTGCCCGTGGCGATGCCGGTCGACATCGCCGCTGCTTTCGACGAGCACGTCAGGTACTCGTCGACCCTGGAGTGGGCCGCGCCCGTCTGCGGCGCGATGGGCGTGCGACGTCAACCATGAAACGGCCAGCGGCCCGGTGATTACCGCCGTCAAACCTATCGCCGGCGGCCAAACCTCAGCAACCGCCACATATACCGCGGCAGTTGCGGAGTCGGGACGCGGGCCGGCCAGTCGTCGGCGCGGAAGTAGGCATCAGACCCGCCGTCGACGAAAAGCACACTGCCGCTGAGAAAGGCGGCGGCATCCGACAACATGAACACCATCCAGTCCGCGAGGTGCGTGGGATCACCGAACCCACCGACCGGGACCGGGAACGCGCGGATGGCCCTGGCTTCACGCGGTGTGGCCAGCTGTCGCTCGAGCAGGGGGGTCATCACCGCGCCCGGAGCGATCGCGTTGAGCCGGATACCCGCACCCGCCCACGCCGGTGTCACTGCGGTCCGACGCACCCAGCGCGCCACCGCGATCTTCGATGCGCCGTAGGCCATCGAGGGGGCGGCCGATCGGAACACTCGTAGTGCACGCTCGGCCTTGTGGAGATCGCGGCCCAGTAACGCCCGCACGGCTCGCTGGGGCACCAACGGCATTGTCGTCGACGAATTACTGCCCACAACCACGACTTTCGCATCGCCGGCCGCCGCCAGTGCCGGGTGCCATGCCTCTAGGAGCTCGACCACACCTAAGAAGTTCACCGCCAGGATCCGGGCCGCGCTACCCGCGCCCGGGGTGGGGCCCACACCAGCGGCCAGCACGGCACCGTCGAGTCGACCGTCGCCGGTAGCGCACACGGCAGCGGCGGCCGTCCTGCGTCCGTCGGGAGTGGACAGATCCGCCACGACGTCAGCGTCCTGAATGTCGACGCCGATCACGCGGTGACCCGCGGCCAGCAGTTTGCGGACGACGGCTTGGCCCATGCCCGATGCCGACCCGGTGACGGCGTAGGTTCCCATCCGCGTCGCTGCTAGGCCTTGGCTAACAGGCCGGCATCGACCACGAGCTGGGTGCCGGTGATGTAGCGGGCGTGGTCGGAGGCCAGGAAAACCACGGCGTTGGCGACGTCTACCGGCTCCACCCACGGAACCGGGAGCAGGTGGCGAGCCGCGAGCGCTTCTGCAGCGTCGGCCGCCGTCGGGCTGGTCAGGTCAGGCCGAAGGCGTTTAAACGTCGCCTCGTTGAGCACCATCGAGGTCCCGACCGCTCCAGGATGAACAGTATTGACGCGAATGGCGCGCGGGCCCAGTTCGTTGGCCAGCGTGCGCGCCAACCCAACCACGGCATGCTTGCTCGCAGTGTAAGCAGCGGTGGTGGCCGTGCCGCGAAGACCGTTGGTGGAGCTGATAATCACGACGGACCCGCCGCCCTCGCCGAGGTGCGGGACGGCGGCTTTGACGGTGTGCCAGACGCCGGTCACGTTGACATCCAGGGTCTGCTGCCAGTCGTGGGTAGTGATCTCCCACGTCGGAGCCGACACCGTGTGGACGCCTGCGTTGGCTACGACGATGTCAAGGCGTCCCAGGTCGGCGACGGCGGCGTCCACCGCGCCGGTCAGTGCGCCCAAGTCGCTGACATCGGCCAGCCCCGTCACCGCGCGTCGGCCGCGCTGCGCCACCGCGGCGGCGGTCTGTTCGAGGTCTTCTGCTGCCGCCGGCACGTCCACCGGGATGACGTCGGCGCCTTCGTCTGCGAATCGCTCGCACAGGGCGCGCCCGGTGCCGCGCCCAGCGCCTGTCACCAGCGCCACACGACCCGACAGGCTCGACATCAGGGCGCCTTGGTCAGCGAAAACCCTTTGTACCCAGCCTCGGCGACTTCATTGCAGATGTCGAGGTAGGTCCCAAACCCGCCGAGGAACAGCATGAACACCCGCGGCTTGCCAGGCACGTTGGCGCCCATGTACCAGGAGTCGGCCTTGGTGAACAGGGTGGCCTCGGCTCGGCGCGCGCATTCGGCGACCCAGTTGTCCACCGCATCGGGAGTCGCCTCGATCGCCGTGTAGCCGTGATCGTCGAGATATCTGATCGAGTCGGCGATCCAATTCACATTCGCCTCGGCGTGCAGCACCATGTTGGCCAGCACCGCCGGCGCGCCGGGGCCGCACACGACGAACAAGTTGGGAAAGCCGTCAGTGCTCAGACCCAAGTAGGTTCGCGGCCCATTGCTCCAGTCATCGCGCAGCCGTTTACCGCCCCGGCCGACGATGTCGATTCTGGCCAATGCCCCTGTCATCGCGTCAAATCCGGTAGCCAACACGATCATGTCCAGGTCGTAATGGGCGTTGCTGGTGTTGACGCCGGTGGCATCGACAGATTCGATCGGCGTGTCTCGCACACTGATCAGTGTCACGTTGGGGCGGTTGAATGTCTGAAAGTAGTTGCTGTCGGTGCAGATCCGCTTGGTGCCGATCGGGTGATCCGTGGGGATCAGCAGTTCGGCCAGCGCGGGGTCATCAATGATGGCCCGCACTTTCTCCTCATAGAACTTGCGCGCCTCCTCGTTGGCGTCCGGGTCGATCATCTGGTCGGAGAAGGTTTTGGAGAACAGCACCCCGCCGAGATCCCAGCGTTTTTCGAACGCCGCGCGCCGCTCTTCGGGGCTGGCTTGCATCGTCAGTTTCGGATGGGCGATGTGCGGTGAGCCGCCGCCGCTGCGCCATGATAAGCGCCTGCGTTCGGCGTAATTGGCCTTGACCCGGGCCCGGTCTTCGTCGGTGAGAGGCCGATTGCCGGCGGGGACGCTGTAATTCGGGGTGCGCTGAAAGACGTAGAGTTGCGCGGCTTGTTCCGCGATGATCGGGATCGACTGAATGCCCGAAGATCCCGTCCCGATGACCGCGACGCGCTTACCGGTGAAGTCGACCGTTTCGTGTGGCCATGCCGCGGTGTGGTAGATCTCGCCGGTGAAACGGTCGAGGCCGGCAAAAGGTGGGGTCATCGCCGCGGACAATGGGCCCGTCGCCATCACACAGAACCGCGCGCTCACTCGTTGCCCGGTATCGGTGGTCACCGTCCACCGCAACCGCTGCTCGTCGAGAACCGCCGACGTGACACGGGTGTTGAAGACGATGTCGCGGCGCAGATCCAACCTGTCGGCCACCCAGTTGATGTAGCGCAGGATCTCCTCTTGGGTGGCGTACTTTTCCGACCAGTCCCACTCCTGTTGCAGGTCATCGGAGAACGAATAGCAGTAGTCGACGCTCTCGACGTCGCAGCGGGCGCCCGGATACCGGTTGAAATACCACGTGCCACCCACGTCGGGACCGGCCTCGAACACCTTGACCGTCAACCCGTCGGCGCGCAGCTTGTGCAGGGCGTAAAGCCCGGCAAAGCCGGCACCTACGACCACCACGTCGATGCCCTGGTCCAACCTGTCGTTCGTGCTACTGGTCACGAACAGCGACGGTAGGGCCGCTGCGCCCGGAATCGCAGGAGACGTCCCGGTGACTGGACGCCGGGATGGCGACCTCCCGTCCATCGGAATCCGACCACGACATCACGGACCAATGTGGCAAGGATCGGCCGCATGGCAGATGTCGAAGAACAAGGCGCCGCCCTGTGCACCGATGCCGCGGTGGCCACCGTAGACGTCGAGTTGGACGGTGCTCTCCATCGACTGCAATGGCGCCGCGACCAGACCCTGGTCGAGATGATGCTTGACGCCGGGATCAATGTGCCGCATTCGTGCCGAGAAGGGCATTGCGGCTCCTGCGTGGCGACCTTGATTTCCGGGGAGGTGGATATGGCCGGTGGAGATGTGCTGGGACCCGAAGACCGCGCCGACGGCTTGATCCTCGGGTGTCAAGCCCGGCCAGTGACCGACAACATCCACATTGAGTTCTAGGCGCATGAATGGCGTGCCGATATGACAGAGGTTGCGACGTGACCGGCAGGGTCGCTGGGAAGGTGGCCCTGATCACGGGCGCGGCGCGGGGAATCGGGCGTGCGCAGGCGGTGCGGTTAGCCCAGGAGGGCGCCGATATCGTGGCCCTTGACGTGTGCGCTCCCGTTGACACAGTGGTGGTTCCGCACAGCACAGTCGACGACCTGGAGCACACCGCCGCCCAAGTGCGCGATACCGGCGCCAAAATACATACCGAGATCGTCGACGTGCGCGATGTCGACGGCGTCCAGGCGGCCACCGATCGCGGTGTGCGACGGCTGGGAAGATTGGACGTGGTGTGTGCTACCGCTGGGATCACTTCGCGTGCACTGGCGCTGGACCTCACCGAGGCGGCCTGGCGGACTATGTTGGATGTCAACCTCACCGGTGTGTGGCACACGTGTCGGGCCGCTGCGCCGCACCTGATTGCGCAAGGTGGGGGTGCGATCGTCCTGACCAATTCGATCGCAGGCCTTCGCGGATTGGTGGGCGTCGCCCATTACACCGCGGCTAAGCACGGCGTGGTCGGCCTGATGCAGAGCCTGGCCAAAGAACTTGCGCCGCAGAATGTCCGAGTCAATTGCGTCCATCCGACCAATGTGGACACTCCGCTGATTCAAAACGACGCAGTGCGCAGCGCGTTTCGTCCCGACCTCGACAGGGCGCCGACGCGTGCCGAGTTCGCCGAAGCGGCCCTTCGCATGAACATGCTCGCGGTGCCGTGGGTCGAACCGGACGATGTCGCCAACGCCGCTTTGTTTCTCGCTTCCGACGAGGCGCGCTATATCACCGCGGTCACGCTGCCCGTCGACGCTGGTGCGACTCAACGATAGGGAGGGCGCAACATGAAAGAACTGTCCGCTGGCTTTCTTTCCCTTTGTCACGCTGGATAATCCGGAGCCGCATCTGCACCGCCGTTACACCGAATGGGCATCATGCTGCCGTGAGAGGAACGCCAGCACGGTGCTTTCGAAGGCTTGCTTCGCTTCGATCATCGCCCAGTGCCCGGACTTGGGAAATACGTGAAGTTCGGCGTCTTGGATGGTGCGCATCGGAATCAGCGCCATATCCGGTGGACTCACTCGGTCGTCGCGACCCCATGTAAGCAGCGTGGGGACGGTCAACTTGTGCAGGGCTGCCCACGGCATCGGGTTTTCGGACGCGGCCATCGCGGCGTTCATCGCGGCAAACGCCGCTTTGCCGTACATGCGGCGCGCCGCGGCCAGGGTGTCCGGATCGGTGGCCAATTGCCAGCGTTCCTCGACCAGTTCGTCAGTGATCAGGGACTGGTCGTACACCATCGATTTGAGCCAGTCGACCAGCCGCTGCCGAGTCGGGTCTTCGACGAACTCCTGCAACAGCCGAATGCCCTCACTCGGGCTGGGGCTGAAGATGTTGATGCCGATCCCGCCGATCGTGACCAGACGGTCGACACGATCGGGGTTGTGGATAGCGAAGTTGATGCCCACACCCCCGCCCATCGAGTTTCCGACGATGTGTGCCTTTTCGACGCCAAGCGCATCCAGGAACGGCGATACGGTGCCAAATGCCATGACCATTGGGTGGCCGCCGAAGTCATCGCTGACGCCGAAACCGGGAAATTCCAGGATGATGCAGCGGAAGTGCTCGGCGAAGGTGGGCAGGATGCCGCGGAAGTTGCGCCATCCGGTGACCCCGGGACCCGAGCCATGCAAAAACAGCAGCGGCTGCGCCGCCGTGGCCTCCGGGCCAGTGTCGTAGTAGCGCAAAATCCCTTGCGGTAGCAGGATTTCGCGTACGTCCTGCTCGCCTAGGAAGACCTTTTCGGAAGTGTCTGTCACGGTGTCAGCCTGCCACGGCGTCGCGGGTGGCACGCCGCGGTGTTCCGCTGACCGGGTGGTGCGATGACTGGCGCTGGATAGTGTCGTCACGGCGGACTGTGGTCCGACGACGCGGTCGGCGACACCTGTTGCTGCACAGCCGACTTGCGTCCACCAGGTTTGTCACGCCGTGTGCTGCTCGCGTTTGATTTCCAGGGCGATGTCGATGAGTTGGTCTTCTTGGCCGCCGATGAGTTTGCGTTGACCGGCGCGGTGTAGTAGCTGGTGGGCGGGCACGCCGTAGCGTTCGGATTGGCGGATGGCGTGCTTGAGGAAGCTTGAGTAGACCCCGGAGTAGCCCATGATCAGGGCGTTGCGGTCCAGCAGGCACTGGGCGGGCATGGCCGGGGCGACCACCTCTTCGGCGGCGTCGGCGATGTCGAAGAAGTCGATGCCGGTCTTGACGCCGATCTTGTCGAACACGCCGATGAGGGCCTCGACGGGCGCGTTGCCGGCTCCGGCGCCGAACCGGCGACACGAGCCGTCGATCTGCTTGGCGCCCGCGCGGACGGCCTCCACCGAGTTGGCCACCCCGAGCCCGAGGTTTTCGTGGCCGTGGAAGCCGACCTGGGCGTCGTCGCCGAGTTCGGCGACCAGGGCCGCGACCCGGTCGCGCACCCCTTCGAGGACCAGCGCGCCGGCCGAGTCGACCACGTAGACGCA
>NZ_LZJJ01000428.1:0-12541 GCF_001667625.1 Mycobacterium sp. E1715 | reverse complement strand
CCCGGCGGTCGCACTTCCCCGGGCGATCGCGCGGACTTCCCCGGCGATTTCGAGGGATTAGCCGAAGTGCCCGCCTCATAGCGACAACCGCCCATTCGGTCCGTCGGCCTGTCCGGCGGCGCCCCACGCCCGCCCGTTGTCGCTACGAGGCGGGCACTTTGGACGTCTCCGCTGCCAGGGACGGGTGTGGCGCGTGTGACGACGCGTTCCGCCTCACATCCCGAAGTGGGCGGCACGCACGGCCGCGACGGCATCCGGCGGTCCACTCAACTCCACCTGCGCCGCGGACTGCCGGCCGAAGAGATACAGCAGCAGCTCACCCGGTTGACCGCTGAGCAATGCCGGCACACCCGCTCGGACGGTCACCTGCTCGCCGGAACCGGCCCAGGCAACCTCAAGGCCGAAGCCCCCGAGCCGCCGACTCAGATACCGCCCCCGCGCCGAACGTTGCGCCACAACGCGGCCTCCATGTCCGCCGTCAACTGACGCGGCGGCAGTCCGTTGGCCCGGCGGACATCCTCGTGATGGACGAAGAACTCGTTGAGGTTCGCCAGCGCGCGAACCCATCCGATGCGGAAGAACCCGGCCGGCGGACCGGACCGGATCCGCGCGACGAGCCAACCGAAATCCCGTCGCACCAACGCCTTCCGGCGCCGCTCGGCGAACCGCTGGAACGGGCCGGGCAACACGAGGCACGGCCCCGCGACGACATCGCGCTCCCGCAACACCAAATGGGCGGCGAGATCGTGAGCGGTCCAACCCTGGAGCAGCGTGGGCGCGGACGGGCCCAATTCGCCGAAAAGATCGCACAGCGCCCCACGTTCAAGTCCGTCGAGCGAAACACCGCCCATGCAGGCGAATTCTACGGCTGGACCGACAAAACCATTGCCTGACAACATCGATCAGTGGACCCGCGCACACAACCAACGGTTGTGCCCTCACAACGGCGCGACCTCTACTCCCCTATGCCTCACCCCCGGCAGTATGAAGCCATGAGACGTGGGCGCAACGGAGCGCCCGCGCTCACCTCTGACTGACAACATCATCGCGTCGATGCCGCGGACAGCAGCCCTAAGCCGTCCGGCACCGCGAAGGAGACACCAATGACCGCAGCACGTCCCGCCAAGACCCGCAGCGAGGGCCAGTGGGCGCTGGGTGACCGCCAACCGCTCAACGACACCGAGAAGATCAAGAACGACGACGCGCCGCTGAACGTGCGCGACCGCATCGTCAACGTCTACGCCAAGCAGGGCTTCGACAGCATCGACCACTCCGACCTGCGCGGGCGCTTCCGCTGGATGGGCCTGTACACCCAACGCGAGCAGGGTTACGACGGCAGCTGGACCGGCGACGACAACACCGACAAGATCGAAGCCAAGTACTTCATGATGCGGGTCCGCACCGACGGCAAGCCGTTGACGGCGCACTCGATGCGCGTCCTCGGCCAGATCTCGACCGAATTCGCCCGCGACACCGCCGACATCAGCGACCGGGAAAACCTGCAGCTGCACTGGATCCGCATCGAGGACGTCCCCGAGATCTGGCGCCGCCTGGACGAAGTGGGGCTGCAGACGACGGAAGCCTGCGGCGACTGCCCGCGCGGCATCCACGGTTCGCCGCTGGCCGGCGATTCGCTCGACGAGGTGCTCGATCCGACGCCCGCGATCGATGAGATCGTCCGGCGTTCCCTGAACAACCCCGAGTACGCGAACCTGCCGCGCAAGTACAAGACCGCGGTGTCCGGCCTGCAAGACGTCTCCCACGAGACCCACGACGTCGCGTTCGTCGGCGTCGACCACCCCGAGCACGGCCCCGGCCTGGATCTGTGGGTGGGTGGCGGCCTGTCGACCAACCCGATGCTGGCCCAGCGGGTCGGCGTGTGGGTGCCGCTGGACGAGGTGCCCGACGTCTGGGAGGCCGTGACCCGGCTGTTCCGCGACTATGGCTACCGGCGGATGCGCGCCAAGGCGCGGCTGAAGTTCCTGATCAAGGACTGGGGCGTCGAAAAGTTCCGCGAGGTCCTCGAAACCGAATACCTCCACCGGCCGCTCATCGACGGCCCGGCCCCCGCACCGGTCACGCAAACCATCGACCACGTCGGCGTGCAGAAGATCAAGAACGGGCTCAACGCCATTGGCGTCGCCCCGATCGCCGGCCGGGTCTCCGGCGCGACGCTGTCGGCGGTGGCCGACCTGATGGAAAAGGTCGGCTCCGACCGCGCCCGGCTGACCCCGTTCCAGAAGCTGGTCATCCTCGACGTGCCCGACGCCTTGGTCGACGAGACGGTCGCCGCGCTGGACGCGCTGGGCCTGCCGTCGCGGCCCTCCGCGTGGCGCAAGAACACCATGGCCTGCACCGGCATCGAGTTCTGCAAACTGTCCTTCGCCGAAACCCGAGTGCGCACACAGACTTTGGTGCCCGAGCTGGAACAGCGCCTGGCCGACGTCGACCCCAGGCTCGACGTGCCGATCAGCGTCCACCTCAATGGGTGCCCGAACTCGTGCGCGCGCATCCAGGTCGCCGACATCGGCTTCAAGGGCCAATGGATCGACGACGGCCAGGGCAACTCCGTCGAGGGATTCCAGGTTCACCTGGGCGGCGGCCTCGGCGAGGCCAGCGGGTTCGGCCGAAAGTTGCGCCAGCACAAGGTGACCAGTGACGAGCTCGGCGACTACATCGACCGGGTGACCCGCAAGTTCCTCGAGCAGCGCGACGGCGGTGAGCGCTTCGCGTCGTGGGCCCTGCGCGCCGACGAGGCCGACCTGCGATAGGAGTTGAGGACCACGCCATGGTCGCGATGAACTTCACCGAAGACCAGCTGCGCAAACTGGCCGAACGCGGCGCGGCGGAAATGGCGGACGCCGATGCCACCGACATCCTGCGCTGGACCGACGAACACTTCGGCGGCGTCGACGGCCCCCGCGACGGGGCCAACTGCAAATACGTGGTGGCCGCCAATATGCAAGACGCCGTGGTGGTTTCGCTCGCGTCCGATGTCCGGCCGGGCGTGCCGGTGCTGTTCCTGGACACCGGCTACCACTTCGCCGAAACCATCGGCACCCGCGACGCGGTCGAGTCCGTCTACGACATTCACCTGCTCAACGTCACGCCCGAACACACGGTCGCCGAGCAGGACGAGCTGCTGGGCAAGGACCTGTTCGCCCGCGACCCCAACGAATGCTGCCGCCTGCGTAAGGTTCTCCCGCTGCGGCGCGCGCTGCGCGGCTACGCCGCGTGGGTGAGCGGGTTGCGCCGGGCGGAGGCCGCCACCCGCGCCAACGCCCCGCTGATCAGCTTCGACGAGTCGTTCAAGCTCATCAAGGTCAACCCGATCGCGGCCTGGACCGACGAGGACGTGCAGGACTACATCGAGCGCCACAACGTTCTGGTCAACCCGCTGGTCGAGGAGGGCTACCCGTCGATCGGCTGCGCACCCTGCACCAGCAAGCCGGCCGAGGGTGACGATCCTCGCAGCGGGCGCTGGCGGGGACGAAACAAGATCGAATGCGGGTTACACGCCTCATGAGCACGCTCGTACTCACCGCCCACGGCAGCCGGGACCCGCGCTCGGGCGCGAACGCGCGGGCGCTGGCCGACCGGCTGGCGGGCATGCGGCCCGACCTGGACGTGCGGCTGGCGTTCCTCGAGCTCAACGAACCCAATTTCGTCGACGTGCTGGCCGCCCTCCCGGACAGCCGCCACGCGGTGGTCACCCCGTTCCTGCTGGCCAGCGCCTACCACGCGCGCCTGGACATCCCCAAGCAGATCGCCGAAGCTGGGGCCCACGGCGTCCGGCAGGCCGGCGTGCTCGGCGAGGACGGGCGGCTGGTTTCCGTGCTGCGCGAACGCCTCACCGAGGTCGGGGTATCCGCGGCTGACGACGACCTCGGCGTGATGGTCGTCGCGATCGGCTCGTCCAACGCCGCGGCGAACGTGCGCACCGCGAAGGTCGCGTCCAGGCTGGCGGTCGGCACCCGGTGGGCCGGGGCGACGACGGCGTTCGCAACCCGGCCCGAGGCGTCGGTGCACCAAGCCGCCGCCCACCTGCGTCGCCGCGGCGCGCGCCGGCTCGTGATCGCGCCCTGGTTCCTGGCGCCGGGGCTGCTCACCGACGGCGTCTCAACCTTCGCGCGGGACAACGGTATTCCGATGGCCGCGCCCCTGGGCGCGCACCGCCTGGTCGCCGAGACGGTGCTCGACCGCTACGACGAGGCGCTGGCAGCCGACGCCGCCGCATGAACGTCGACTTGTTGCGGGGATACGCCGCGAATTCCCACGACAACTCGACGTTGGCGGCAAACCCTAGGCCCTAACCCGGCTGACGATGTGGCTCAACATGTCTCGCACCGCCCCCGCCGGTGGCGTGCGCCCGCCCACCCAGATGGCGCGAAACTTCCGCCGCAGGTCCAACTTCGGGATCGTGACCGCGCTCAGCCGCCCGACGGCCAGGTCGTCGGCCACCGCAAGCCGGCTCATCGCCGCCGGTCCCGCCCCGGCGAGCACGGCCGCGCGCATCGCGGCGGCCGACGTCAGCTCCAGCACCGGTGGAGCCTGTTCCATGTCCTCGCCCAGCACCCGACGCAAGGCCACCGTCAGCGAATCCCGGATGCCCGAATGCGGTTCGCGCGCGACGAGCGGGGTCTCCGCGAGTTCGCGGGCGGACACCGCCCGCCGCGTCCACTTGTGGCCCGGCGGCACCACGATCACCAACTCGTCCTGGCCCACCACGCAGGTACCCAGACCCGTTGGCGTGCCGGGATTTTCGACGAATCCGAGATCGACGCTGCCGTCGCGGACCGCGGCGATGGCGTGCTCGCTGTTGGTGGCCGTCAGAATCACCTGGGGCGCGGAGCCGCCGCGCCGCGTCGCCTCGGTCTGCAGCGACAGCAGCCAGTGCGGCATCAGCTGTTCGGAGATCGTCTGACTGGCCGCCACCCGGACCCGCTCGCGGCCCTCCTTGCGCAGCGAGCCCATGCCCGCGTCGATCTCGGTGGCGACCTCGAGCAACCGTCTCGCCCAGTCGGCGACGATCAGGCCCGCGGGCGTCAGCTGCGAACCGCGGGTGGTGCGCACCGCCAGCGTGACCCCGATCTGGGCCTCCATCGACGCGAGCCGCCGCGAAATGGCCTGCTGCGTCAGCCCGAGTTCGCGCGCGGCGCGGCCCAGGCTGCCGGTTTCGGCGATCGCCAGAAACACCTCGAACGAGGCGAGCTCGGGCATCCGGGGGCTGAGCGGCATGGCATCACATCACAATCAATTCGTGTGACACAACGATAGCTTGTGACTCCACAACGCCGCGTGGCCTACTCTCGCCCGGTCGGGACGAGAACGATGGAACGGATGACCCTGGCCGGTAGCGCGTCGGCCGCGCTAAATTAGCCAGCCAGACAAGGAAGGACAACGCTTGTGGCCTATGTGATCGCCGAACCGTGCGTCGACATCAAGGACAAGGCGTGCATCGAGGAATGTCCCGTCGACTGCATCTACGAGGGCGCGCGGATGCTCTACATCCACCCCGACGAGTGTGTGGACTGCGGCGCGTGCGAGCCGGTGTGCCCGGTTGAGTCGATCTACTACGAGGACGACGTGCCCGCCGAATACGGCGAGTACACCCAGATCAACGCGGACTTCTTCACCGAGCTCGGCTCCCCCGGCGGCGCGGCCAAGGTGGGGCTGACCGAGAACGACCCCGCCGCGGTCAAGAACCTCGAGAGCCGGGCCGAAGCCACCTAGGCCGCCTCACGCGAGCAACGACGCGAGTTCGGTACGCGGCACCGAGAGCCGTTGGGGTCCGTCGACCTGCGCGAGCACCTGCCCCTGGCTGAAGAAGAAGATCACGGCGTCGTCGGTGAGCGCGAAGTTCTGGTACGCGTCCACCCCGGGGTCGCCGAACGGAAGCGGGCCGAGCTCGCGCCGGACGATCGGGTTTAGCACGTCCAACGGGTTGGCGCCCGGCTTGAACAGCGTGTCGAAGGTGATGGGCGCGCGCTTGCCGAGGTCGTAGGTGAAGGCCTTGTACGACGTCACCGGGTGGGCGCCGAGGTCCTGGTTCATGTCCAGCACCACGGTCTGGGTGCCGGAAGTAAGCGCACCGGACCGGAAGGCGGTCCCGGTGATGGTCAGCAGGTAGGGCGGCCGGTCGCCGGGCGGATGCGCCTTGGCGTCGTCGGCCCATTCGTCTCGGGTGTGGGTCACGTAGTCGGCGAGGGGCGCCTGGTCGGGATAGCCGACGGGAAAGCTCAAGTCGAGCGTGTAGGTGGTCGTCACGATGTGGCCCCGGCAGATCTGCGCCGCGTCGACGGTTCCGCCGACGTCGGCGCAGGCGGATTGGCCGCTGGCCGTCCCGGCGGACGAGAGGGCGGTCACGGCGCAGGCGGCCGCCGCCAGCGACGCCTTCAGGGTCATGGTCATCGCCGGGTCCGTTCCGTCCGTCGCCGCTCGACGCAGCGGTCTTGTGCGGTAAGTAGGCACCGTACGCGTGCCTACCGATCCCAAAACCCCACCTCGTAAGGTGAGCCCATGCGGACAGCTCGAATCATGCATGTCATCCGGCAGATCGGCTCGTTGATCGTCACGGCGGTGACCGCGGTGTCCACGCTCAACGCCTACCGGCCGTTGGCGCGCAGCGGATACGCCTCGCTCTTCTCGTTCATGTTCGGCGTGGTCGTCACCGAGTTGCCGCTGCAAACGCTCGTCAGTCAGCTCGGGGGCCTGGCGTTGACGGCCCGACGCCTCACCCGGCCGGTGCGATTCGCGGCGTGGACGGTGGCGGGCGTGTCCGCGCTCGGCCTGCTGAACTTCAGCCGCGCCGGGCACAAGGCCAACATTCCGCTGACCGAGGCGCTGGACGAGGGCCTTGGCGCGTCTCGTCTCACCGAATCGGGTGATCTGTGGCGCCGGCCGGCCGGCGGTGGCACCGCCAAGACGCCGGGCCTGCTGCGGATGATGCGCATCTATCGCGACTACGCCCACGACTCCAACATCAGCTACGGCGAATACGGCAGCGCCAACTACCTGGACATCTGGCGCCGTCCCGATCTGGACCCCACCGGCAAGGCCCCGGTGCTCTTCCAGATCCCGGGTGGCGCCTGGACGACGGGAAACAAACGCGGACAAGCTCATCCGTTGATGAGCCACCTCGCGGAGTTGGGCTGGATCTGTGTGTCGATCAACTACCGGCACAGCCCGCGCAACACCTGGCCCGCCCACATCGTCGACGTCAAACGCGCCCTGGCGTGGGTCAAGGCGCACATCGCCGAGTACGGCGGCGATCCCGAATTCATCGCCATCACCGGCGGTTCGGCCGGCGGCCACCTCTCGTCGCTGGCCGCCCTCACGCCCAACTTCGCCGAATTTCAGCCCGGCTTCGAGGACGCCGACACCCGGGTCCAGGCGGCCGTGCCGTTCTACGGCGTCTACGATTTCACCCGGTTCAACGACGCGATGCATCCGATGATGCCGGCGCTGTTGGTCAAATCCGTTGTCAAGCAACGGCCGTCGACCAACATGCAGCCGTTCGTCACCGCTTCACCGGTCAACCACGTTTCCGCCGACGCTCCCCCGTTCTTCGTCCTGCACGGCCGCAACGACTCGCTGGTGCCCGTCGAGCAGGCGCGTGCGTTCGTCGAACGACTGCGCAAGGTGAGCACCCAGCCCGTGGTGTACGCCGAATTGCCGTTCACCCAGCACGCTTTCGACATCTTCGGTTCGGCACGCGCGGTGCACACCGCGGTCGCCGTCGAGCAATTTCTCGCCGAGGTGTACGCGACGCGCCGCCAGGCCAATGTGGCCTAGCCGCTGAGCATTTGGGCCACGACGCCGGCGATGACGTCCTCCGGCTGCTGCGCGATGCCGACGCTGACCAGCTCGCCACCGATCGCCAGCGACGCGACCCCGTGCACCAGCGACCACAGCGGCGCGGCGAGTTCGCGCGGGTCCTGACCGCCGACGACACCCGCATGCTGGCACGCCGCGATCGCGTCGAGTAGGTCCGCGAACGCCTGCTCGCCGGCGATGGCGAGGTCGGGGTGGTCGGCCTTCGACAGCTCGGCGCCGAACATCACCCGGTAGTGGTCCGGGTGCGCGACGGCCCAGCGCACGTAGGCACGGCCGAGCTCGATCACCCGATCCTTGGGCTCGTCGGTGGACGCGGCCGCGGCCAGTTCGGCGTGCAGGTCGCGAAAGCCCTGCTCGGCCACCGTCGCCAGCAGCGCGGCCTTGTCCGCGAAGTGCCGGTACGGCGCGGCGGCGCTGACGCCGGCGCGCCGCGCCGCTTCGGTCAGCGTGAAACCCTTCGGCCCCTTCTCCGCCACCAGCGACAGCGCGGCGCTGGTCAGCGCCCGTTTCAGGTCGCCGTGGTGGTAGCTGTCCCGGCGCTTCGAACCGGTCGGCGATTTTCGCTCACGTGCCATGTTGACGAGATTAACATTAGGGACTATGTTAAGGCCATTCACATCCGAAGGAAGGGGACGAAATGGACCAGCAACTCATGCCCCCCCGCGCCGGCGACCACGACCGGGAGAGGGCGGCCGCGCGCCTGGGCCAGGCGCTCGCGCAGGGCTACCTCGATCTGGGCGAGTACGAGCAGCGGGTGCAGGCCGTGTTCGGTACGCACACCACCGGCGAGCTCGGGGAGCTCCTCGCCGACCTGCCGCTCGAGCGGATCCGACGCGCCGACCCACGCCGCCGCGCCGCCCGCGTCGAGGCGGCGCGCCGCAGCGTGCGCATTCACCTCGCCGGCTACCTCCTGATGACCGTCGTCGTGCTCACCGTGTGGGCGGCCGTCGCCGCGACCACGGACGCCACGTACTTCTGGCCGATCTGGCCCATCCTGGGCGCCGGCATCGGACTCGTCAGCCACGCGCTGGGCATCCGCCCCGCCGTGAAAACCGTTGCGAAGTAAGGGGTTGCCATGTCACTGGCAGTCATCACCGGCGCCAGCTCCGGGTTGGGCGCAATTTTCGCCGACCAGCTGGCGCAGCGCGGCATGTCTTTGGTGCTCGCCGGGCGCGACGAAGCCCGGCTGAACGCGGTGGCGCAGCGCGTCGGGCAGCAGGTCGAGCTGGTCGTCGGCGACCTCAGCATCCCGGCCGGCGTCGACGCCCTGGTGGCCCGGCTAGCGGGGCGAGAGATCGACGTGTTGGTCAACAACGCGGGCTTCGGCACGTACGGCCGGTTCGCGGAGGTCGACGCCGGGCGCGAGCATGAGCTGGTGGCGGTCAACGTCGACGCGTTGGTGCGGCTGACCCACGCGGTGCTGCCCGGCATGCTGGCCCGCCGCCGGGGCGGCATCCTGAATGTGGCGTCCACCATCGCCTTTCAGCCCGGGCCGTATCAGGCCACCTACGGCGCGTCGAAGGCGTTCGTCTTGTCGCTGAGCCAGGCGCTGTGGGCGGAGACCCGTGGATCGGGCGTCACGGTCACGGCGCTGTGCCCCGGACCCACCCGCACCGGCTTCGTCGACGCGCTGGGCTCGGACGTCTCGCACACCGCGATCTATCGCCGGCTCGCGGCGCCCGAACCGGTCGTGGCCGCCGGGCTGCGCGCGCTGGACCGGGGCCGCGCCGTCGTCGTGCCCGGGTGGCGCTATCGGGCGATGACCACCGGATCGCGGTTGATGCCCGGCTGGGTGTCGGCGCTCGTCAGCGGGCGCATGCTGCGGCCCGCCGCGGCGTAGCGAAAACCGTTGAGCCGCTATACCTTGGGGCGCACGCCGACCGCCCGGTACACGAACACCGGCTGCACCGGGAAGCGCAGCGTCGTGGTCGGCAGCTTTTCCAGCACCTCGTCCGGGATCGACTTGCGGTAGTTGAGCTTCATCGACCCGCTGAAGGCGGGATCGACGCCGTGCAAGTCGATTTCGAGCTTCATGCCCTTGCCGGTGATCGTCGCCCTGGCCGGCCCCTTGCTGGTGTCCCACGGGCAATCGATCGACCGCAGGTTGGCGTCCCCGCGGGTGGGAAGCGTGGCAAGGATCCGCGCGGTGGTGAACGCGAACGCGCCCGTGTAGCGGGACACTCCCGAGGCCGAATAGACGCCCGGCACGTGGCCACCGAAGTGCCGGTTCACCCCGACTTTGCCCGCGCTGAAGATCATCCCCTCGGCTTCGAGTTCGTCGCGCAGCGGTGCGGGCAGTTTGCCGATCTCGGACAAGTTGCGAAGAAAGCCGAACACGTCCAAGACCGTAGCCCGAGCGCGGCGCGCTCGCATTGGTTTGCCAGAGCGTTTACTGCACCGTGACGTTGGCCGTGTAGGTGCACGACGGTTGCGTGTCCTTGCCGACGAAGCTGGTGTAGGCGGTGCCGATCGTGGTGGTCCCCGGCTTCAACGCCGTGAATTTCCACACCTCGGTGCCGGGGGCTCCGAGCGCGTCGGAGCTCGGCGGCACGAACTGGTGGCTCTCCTGCTTGAGGACGCCCGGGTCGCCGATCTTCATCTCCGGCGCCCACCGGTACGGGGTGGTGTAGTTCGAGCCCAGCTTCACGACCAGCGTGTTGCCGACGGTCAGGGTGATGCTCTGCGTGACGACGCTCTGCGTGAGCACCTCGTTCATGGGCACCTCAAGCGTCTTGGTCGACGGCGGGTTCCTGGACGCGAAGTGGCAGCCCACCAGCATCGGCGAAACGAGCATCGCGACGGTCACCAAGAGCTTGATCTTCCCGACAGTCATCGAGCCCATTATGTCCTGGAGCCCCGTCGCCGCGCCGCCGCCCACCAGACCATCCCACGCTCGGCGTTTCGATCGCGCGTTTGCTGCGGGTCCGGTAGCTTCTGGGCATGTTTGGCATCATCCGGCCCTGCCGTCACCGGCTCGGCGGCGAGCTGGCGGCCGCCTGGACAGCCCAATTGTGCGGATTGTGTCTGGCGCTGCGCGACGATCACGGCCAGGCCGCCCGCATCGCCACCAACTACGACGGGCTGGTGGTCTCATTGCTGGTCGAGGCGCAGTCCCCGGGGCAGCCGGGCCGCCGCACCGCCGGGCCGTGCCCGCTGCGCGGCATGCGGCGCGCGGACGTGGCCACCGGCGACTGCGTGCGACTGGCCGCCGTGGTGTCGCTGGCGCTGGCGGCGGCCCGGGTCCGTGACCACGTCGACGACCGCGACGGCATGGTCGGCGTGGCCGGGTTGCGGCCTGCGGCGCGCCGCATCGCCGAGCGCTGGGTGCGCCAGGGCACCGACACCGGTCACACCCTGGGCTTCGACACCGGCGTGCTGGTCGCCGCGATGGACCGCCAGGCGGCGCTCGAAGCCCAGGCCCGTCCGGGCAGCTCGCTGCTGATGGTGACCGAGCCCACCGAGACCGCCGTCGCCGAGGCGTTCGCGCATACCGCCGTGCTGGCCGGCCGCCCGCACAACGCGGCGCCGTTGCGCGAGGTTGGGCGGCTGTTCGGCCGGGTGGCGCACCTGTTGGACGCGGTCGAGGATTACCGCGACGACGTGGCGCGCGGGAAGTGGAACCCGTTGGCGGCGACCGCAACTCCCGTGGCGGCGGCGCGCGCCCTGTGCGACGACGCGGTGCTGGGCATCGAGCTGGCGCTGGCCGACGTGTCGTTCACCGACGGGCGGCTGGTCGATCGGCTGTTGACCAACGAGGTCCGCCGCGCGATCAAGCGCACCTTCGCCCAGGCCGGTTTCACGGCCAAGAGCGGAACGCCGCGCGGCCAGCAGGAGCCCATCAACTTCGGCGACCAGCCGATCGAGCCCGGCGCCGAGGAGGGAACGCCGAACCCCGGGCGCAAGTCGCGGCGCGGCGACGGAACCGGCTGCTGGTGCTGCTGCGAGGGCTGCGATTGCTGCTGCGACTGCGACGACTGCTGCTGCGACTGCACCTGAGCCTGCAACCAGTAAGTGCTTCTCGAATTTGATATCGCCGGTGCTATCACTTTCGAGAGTCACCAGATGCCCGCCACAGGGTGCGCGTGTGACCGGTGAGACCGCCCACCCAGCGGGCTGACCGCGGCGCCGGCCAAACCCCAAGCCGCGCAATCCGATCATGTCCGGCAGGATGGGTTGGTGTTTGGCCTCGTCCTGATCGTTGCTCTCGTCTCCACCGTCATCGTCGGGACGGTCCTGGGCCGGCGCTACCGCGTTGGCCCCCCGGTGCTGCTCATCGTGCTCGGCACGTTGCTGGGTCTGATCCCCAGCTTCGCGCACGTGCACGTCAACGGCGAGATCGTGCTGTTGCTGTTCCTGCCGGCGATCCTCTATTGGGAGGGCCTGAACACCAGCTTCCGCGAGATCCGCGCGAACGCGCGCATCATCGTGTTCCTCAGTGTCGGCCTGGTGATCGCGACGGCCGTCGCGGTGTCGTGGACGGCGCGGGCGCTCGGCATGGATTCCCACGCGGCCGCCGTCCTGGGCGCCGTGCTCTCCCCCACCGACGCCGCCGCGGTGGCCGGCCTCGCGAAGAAGTTGCCCCGCCGCTCGGTGACCGTGCTCAAGGCCGAGAGCCTCATCAACGACGGCACCGCCCCGCCGACCAACAGCCCGGCGGCGATACCGCCCAGATAGGAGCCGACGAATCGTCCCACCAGGTCGATCG
>NZ_LZJJ01000427.1:0-5587 GCF_001667625.1 Mycobacterium sp. E1715 | reverse complement strand
TGATCTCGACACCGCGCTCATCAGCGCGATTGCGCTGGCCGACATCGGAAACGACGTGCTGGCGGACAACGCGCAGGCGTTCACTGCCGTCCTTCATCTGCTGGTCCCCACCACGAACCTGACCAACAAATACAACCAAGCCATCACCTGCGCGCTGGCCGGCCTCAAGCCGCTGGCCACCGGTCCGCCCCTGCCCGTACCGGGTGTCCTGTTGCTGGATTCGTTTCTGCTGGGCACCGAACGTTACCGGTACCCGCAGAACCTCCCCAAGGTCGCGGCGACGGGCGGTCCGCAATGCATGGGCCTACCAGACGTGGGCTTCGGGCACCGCCCGCCCTACCTGGTCACCGACATTGACGCCAACCAGGCGCAGTACGGAAACCAGGGAATCCTGTTGAACTCCAATCGTCTTAAGCAGTGGCTGTTCGGGCCGATCGACGGGCCGCCGCGCAACACCCCACAGATCGGGATGCCGGGATGACGGGCTCGGTCGGGACGACCGTCAAGTTCGGGCTGTTCGCGGTGGTGACTATTGTGCTGACGGCTGCCCTGTTCGCCATCCTCGGCCAGTACCGCACAGGTTCGACATATGGCTATTCCGCGGTGTTGAGCGATGCCTCCAGCCTTAAGGCCGGTGATTCGGTGCGTGCCGCCGGGATCCGGGTCGGCACGGTCAATCATGTTGCGCTGCAATCGAATAACACCGTGCTGGTGAGTTTCGACGCGAACCGCGAGGTCAGGCTCACTACCAGCACGCGAGTCGCGGTGCGTTACCTCAACCTGGTCGGGGATCGCTACCTTGACCTGCTCGACGCCCCCGGTTCTGCCGGGATTCAGCCGCCCGGATCGCGGATTCCGATAAACCGCACCGAGCCGGCGCTGGACCTCGATTTGTTGTTGGGTGGGCTCAAACCGGTGATTCAGGGGCTCAACCCTCAATCGGTGAATGCGCTGACCAACTCGTTGATCCAGATTCTGCAAGGCAGCAGCGGCGATGTGGAGTCGTTGTTCGCCAAGACCTCGTCCTTCTCCAACGCCCTGGCCGACAACGGGCAAGTGGTGCAGCAGTTGATCGACAATCTCAACGAGGTGGTCGCCACGGTGGCCAAGGACGGCGGCAAATTCTCGGCGACGGTCGGACGCCTCGAGCGGCTCATCACGGACTTGTCGGCTGACCGTGATCTGATAGGCGACGCCATCACCGCGCTCGACAAGGGAACCGCGTCATTGGCCGACCTGCTTACCCAGGCCCGTCCGCCGCTGGCCGGTACCGTCGACCAACTCAATCGGCTGGCTCCGTTGCTCGACAATGACAAGGCGCGGCTGGACCTCGCTTTGCAGAAAGCCCCCGAAAACTACCGCAAACTCGTGCGGTTGGGCGCCTACGGAAGTTTCATCAACCAGTACCTGTGTGGCATCTCCATTCGCGTCACCGACCTTCAGGGCCGCACGGCCGTCTTCCCGTGGATCACCCAAAACACCGGACGATGCGGGGAACCCTGATGCTGAAATATCGCGGCACACAACTCATCCGGGCCGGCTTCATCGCGTTCGTGCTGATCGTGCTAGTCATCATCATCGGCCTGCACCCCCAACAGCTGTGGTCGATGGCTACCTCCATCCGGTACCAGGCGCTGTTCACCGAGGCCGGGGGCCTAACTGCAGGCAACGACGTCCGAGTGTCGGGCGTGAAAATGGGAACGGTCTCCGACGTCACGCTCAGCCATGGCAAAGCATTGGTGACCTTTAGCCTCGACGCCAATGTGCACCTGGGATCGAGCACGACAGCCCACATCAGGACGGGCACCCTGCTGGGTGCGCGGATGCTGGCCTTAGAGCCCGCAGGCGCCGGCAGCATGCACTCCTCCGATGTCATCCCGGTACATCGGACGACATCGCCATACTCCCTGACCGACGCCGTCAGCGACTTCACCGCCAACACCGCCGCCACCGACACCGGCGCGCTCAACGCATCCTTGGACACATTGGCCGAAACGATCGAGCGGATCACACCACGACTGGGGCCCACGTTCGACGGCCTGAGCAGACTGTCGCAATCGTTGAACAGCAGGAATGAATCGCTGGCCCATCTTCTCAAAAGCGCCGCCGATGTCACCGGCATCCTGTCGGAACGCAGCCAGCAGGTCAACACCATGTTGCTCAATGCCAACGACCTGCTCGGAGTCCTGAATCAGCGTCGTTACTCGATCGTCAACCTGCTGGCCAACACCTCGGCGCTGGCCCAGCAACTCTCGGGCATGGTGGCGGACAACGAAAAAGAACTCGCGCCGACACTGGCCAAACTCAACTCGGTCACCGCGATGCTGGAAAAGAACCGCGATAACATCGCCAAGGCGATCGTCGGATTAGCCAAATACCAAGTAACCCAGGGCGAATCGGTCAACAACGGCTTTTATTACAACGCATTCGTCGGCAATCTGATCCCGGCGCAGGCCCTGCAACCGTTCCTGGACTACGCGTTCGGATTCCGGCGGGGCGTCAATGCGGGTCAACCACCCGACAATGCCGGACCGCGCGCGGAATTCCCCTGGCCGCACAACGGCATTCCGGGAGGACGATGATGGCGACCGGGGTGAACAAGGCGTGGTACACCAAGGCGCTGCTGGTGACATTGGTGGGACTTATCGCTGCGGGAACGGCTTTCGTGGTACACGCCGAAGTGTTCGGGCCCATGGTGATTACCGCATATTTCCGCTCCGCGACCGCCATCTACCCCGGCGACGAGGTGCGCGTGGTGGGGGTCAAGGTTGGCACCATCAAGTCCATCGAACCCCAGGGGACCCAGGCCAAGATGACACTGGCCGTCGACCGTGATGTGCCGATCCCGGCCGACGCCAAGGCCGTGATCGTGGCACAGAACCTGGTGGCGGCCCGGTATGTGCAGCTGACCCCGGCTTACGAAGCCACGGGAACCGGCGGTCCGACGATGGCCGATGGGGCGGTGATCGGCGTGGAGCGAACCGCGGTACCCGTCGAGTGGGATCAGGTCAAAACGCAACTGATGCGGCTGGCCACCGAATTGGGTCCCGCAAGCGGCCTTTCCACCAGTTCGCTCGGGCACTTTATCGACAGCGCGGCCAATGCCATGGACGGCAACGGCGACAAGCTTCGGCGGACGATCACCGAGCTGTCTCAGGTCGGGCGCATCCTCGCCGGCGGTAGCGGCAACATCGTCGACATCATCAAGAATCTTCAGATCTTCGTTACCGCCCTGCGCGACAGCAACGTCCAGATCGTCGAATTCCAGGACCGCCTCGCAACGGTGAGCAGCGTCGTGGACGGCAACCGGTCAGACTTGGATGCCGCGCTGACCAACCTATCCTCGGCGGTCGGTGAGGTGCGCCGATTCATCGCCGGAAGCCGAGACCAGACCGCAGAACAAATTCAACGACTGGCCAACGTGACGAAAAACCTGGCCGACAACCGCATGGCGGTGGAAAACCTTCTGCACGTGGCGCCCAACGCAATCGCCAACGGCTACAACATCTATAGCCCGGACTCCGGAACGGCACGGGGAGCCTTCGCCATGTCGAACTTCGCCAATCCGGTGGCACTGGTGTGCTCGGCGATCGGCGCGGTGAAGAATGCCACCGCGGCCGAGACGGCGAAGCTGTGCGCCCAATACTTGGGCCCCGCACTGCGTTTGATCAACTTCAACTACCTACCGATCCCGTTCAACGCCTATCTGGCCAAATCGCCGAGCCCGGACAACCTCGTCTATTCGGATCCGAACCTGATGCCCGGCGGGCCGGGCGGAGTCCCCCCCATCCCAACCGATCCACCCGCAGTGTCGGCCTACACCGGCGCGGGCGACATACCACCCCCTCCGGGATGGGAATTGCCGCCGGGTCCCCCGGGGATCTACGCCCCTAACGGATTACCCGCTGACCCTTCGCCAGCGCTGTTCCCCCGTGCGCCAATCCCACCGGGAGTGCCCCGGCCGGCCCCAGCGGCCCCCGGCCCGGCCAGCCTGCAGGACATGCTGCTGCCGGCTGGTCCGCAACCACCGCTGCCGACCGCATCCCAGCCCGGAGGCACACCGTGACCGGATCGCGATCAACGCGGCGTCTCGCAGCGATCGCGTCATGGGTGGTGTTGACGGCAACCGGATGCGCTTTCGATGGCCTCAATTCACTGCCTCTACCTGGCACCGTCGGACGAGGCCAGGACGCGGTGACTTACCACGTCCAAATCGCTAATGTCGGTACGCTGGAATCTAATTCGCCGGTGATGATCAACGACGTCGTCGTTGGCAGCGTGGGCAAGATGACGCTGCGCGATTGGCATGCCGACGTGGATATCTCGGTGCGTCCAGACGCCGTGGTGCCGGCCAACGCTCTCGCCAGGATCGGCCAGACAAGCCTGTTGGGCTCGATGCACCTGGAACTGAACCCCCCACCGGGCGTGCCCGCGGCCGGCAGGCTCGCACCCGGGGCGACCATCGGTCTGCAACGCTCCTCGACCTATCCGTCCACCGAGCAGACCCTGTCCTCGCTGTCAGTTGTCGTCAACGGCGGGGGACTGGGCAAGGTCGGAGGCCTCATCAACGAGTTCAACGCGGCACTGGGCGGGCGCGAGGACAAGATCCGCGATCTGCTGACGCATTTGAACGACTTCGTCGGTGTTTTGGATTCCCAGCGTGACAACATCAACGCATCCATCACGGCATTGAACGCCCTGGCCGGCACCCTTGCCGGACAAAGCGGTGTCATAACCGAAGCGCTGCAACGGATTCCGCCCGCACTGGACGTTCTGATCAAAGAGCGGCCAAGGATCACGACCGCGCTGGATAAATTCCGGGTGTTCAGCAACACGGCCACCGGATTGATCAACGCCACGCACGACGATCTGGTCGCCAACCTGAAAAATCTGGAGCCGACCGTGCGCGCACTCGCCGACGTCGGCCCGAGCCTCGACACCGTCCTGGCCTTCGCGCCGGCATATCCCTACCCGCAGAACTTCATCGACCGCGCGATCCGGGGCGACTATTTGAACGAGTTCATCACTTTCGACTTCACGATCCCGCGGCTCAAGAGGGGACTGTTGCTGGGCACACGATGGGGGCAGGAGGGAGCCACGCTGGTGCCCGCCCCGGGAGACCCCTGGTATGCCACCTTCACCAAGGACCCGCTCACCGCGCCCCTCACGGCCCCGCCGAACGCGGTGGCCACGCCGCCCATGGCCGGTCCGCCAACGCCGGCCGGCGCCCCGGTGACCACCCAGCAGCTCAGCCAGCCACCGATCCCGGCGCCGACCGATTTCGTGCCACAGGATGTGGGGGACCGCTGATGTTGACGCGCTTCGTCCGAATTCAGCTGACCATCTTCACCATCGCGTCGGTCATCGGGATGACCGTGATGATCGTCGAATACCTGCAAGTGCCCACCCTGCTGGGCGTCGGCCGCATGCGGGTCACGCTGGAATTGCCGGGCACCGGCGGACTTTACCGGTTTTCCAACGTGACCTATCGAGGAGTGGAGGTCGGAAAAGTCACCGACGTGCGGCCCACCCGCGCCGGCGCCGAGGCCACACTGTCGTTGAACACCAGCCCGCAAATCCCGGCGGG
>NZ_LZJJ01000426.1:0-21213 GCF_001667625.1 Mycobacterium sp. E1715 | reverse complement strand
CTGCTGAACAGTGGCGTGCTGTTCGGAAAAGGCGTCTCGCTCGCCTTGGCGATGATGTTCCTGGGCGCGTCGATCGCAACCACCGCGTTTCCAATGCTGGCCCGAATCATTTTCGAACAACGGCTTTCCGGAACGCCTCTAGGTACGCTCGCCCTGATCTGCGGCGCGATCGACGATGCGCTTTCCTGGTGCATCCTCGCCGTCGTGCTCGCCATCCATCGAGGCAATCCCACCACAGCCGCCACGGCGATAGCCGGTGGCATTCTTTACACGGCGCTGCTCCTGACCGTCGGGCGGAAAGCGCTGGCCGCCCTCGGCGCGAGATCCGAGCGCCGCAACGCGGTCAGCGCATCCACGTTCAGCACCGTCCTCGTGTTGCTCATGACGTGCGCATGGTTCACCGACGCGATCGGCATCTACGCGATATTCGGCGCATTCGTCCTGGGCGCGGCAATGCCGTCCGGCTTCTTCGCCCACCAACTCACCGCCAGGCTCGAGCCGTTGGTGACCACGTTGTTGCTGCCGCTGTTCTTCGTCTACTCGGGGCTGAATACCCAGATCGGCCTGGTGAACAGCCCGAAACTGTGGGCGGTGACGGTGGGAATGCTCCTGCTGTCGATCTTCGGCAAGGGCGTTTCGTGCGCGGTGGTCGCGTGGCTCAGGAAAGTCCCTTTTCGTGAGGCCGTTGCGCTGGGTTCCTTGATGAACGCCCGCGGATTGATCGAACTCATTCTGCTCAACATCGGGCTCCAGGCCGGCATCATCACCCCGACGCTCTTCAGCATCCTCGTTCTGGTTGCCGTGGTCACGACCCTGATGGCCACACCGATATTCGAGTTCGTTTATGGGCGGCACCGGGCAGGCGAGGCGTCCCCCACCGGCCGGTCAAGAATCCAGGACGTCGAAGACCGCCGCAGCGGAGGTGACGGCCTTGTCCGCGTTCCCCTCGTCGTGCAGCAGCATGCGCACGCCGACGCGGCCGGGGGCGCCGCGGTGGGCGACCCCCTCGACCCGGAAGGGACCCACCTTGCCGCGCGACATGAACATGACGTGCCAGCTGACCACCTGGAGCTTTCGGGTCCCCGCGACGCCGGCGGCGAGGTCGATCGCCGCGGTTTCTAGGACGACGTGCTGCGGGCCGATGTGCAGCGCGGCGTCCGGCGAAGCGAGTTCGGTGCTGAGCTCGGGCAGCACCCAATGGCCATCGTCCCGCCTGCTGGCCCCGAAGGCCTGCCACAGCGGCGGCAGGTCCGGCGAGTCCTCGATCTCCAATTCCGTACCCGAAACGTCCATCCGGCCCAGGCCTTCCGGCGGAATGCCGATGATCGCTCCCTGCCCCTCGTTGAAGGCGATCACCCGATCCGGATTGTCGGCGTCGACGATCTTGCACCGCCCGTAACCCATGGTGCGGCCCTGGTGCACGATGCCCGAACCCACGATCTCGACCCGCCTGACGTCGTAGCCCGGGTCGATGATCTGCACCGACGCGATGACCGGATTGGGCACCGCGACCATGTCCGTCTGGCATCCTTCGGGGGACGAGATGGCCAACGGCGCCACCATGATTCCACCGGCCTCGTTGCGCATGTCACGGCGAATGGTGACGGTGTCGTCGACCTCACCGATGTCCATCGAGGAGTGTTTGCGGCCGATGTAGCGGTAGCTGAGCAGACCCGTCCAGCGCCGATACAGCTCGTCCCGGTATGCCTCGGAGTCTCCCGCCAACTCCCGGATGTCACGAAGCTGGTCGCTCAATTCCGGCCTCCTTCAAGCTTTTCCGTGCCGCACCTGGTTGAACGGCACGCCACGGTCGGCGGCGTACTCGCGCGGGAAATTCAGGACCCGCTCCCCGATCACGTTGCGTGCCATCTCCGTGGTCCCGCCACCGATGCTGGCAATCTGGCGGCCCAGGTAGCGCGTGCCGATGTCGAGCAAACCCGTCCCGTCGTCGATCGCGGCCGCCGGTCCGGCGACGGCCAGCGCGGTGTCGACTTCGACGTCGTGCACCTCGGCCATGTAGAGCCGGATGATCGATCCCGCGGCGGGCGGCAGCGAACCGGCGGCCACGCCGTGGAAGACGTGCTCGCTGAGTTGTCCATGCACCGCCCTGTGCACCAAAGCTCGCCCGACCATTTCCCGGACACGTTCGTTGCCGGCTTGTTTCGCCTTCTCGACCACCGACAGCAGGTCGACGGAGACATCCTCGGCCTCGGCGATTCCCGGCCCGCTGGTGTACTCCGACCCGTCGCCCATGCTGCGACGTTCGTGGTAGAGCTGGCGCGACGCGACGTCCCATCCCTTACCCGGCTCACCGACGACGGCGTCGTCACCGACGTCGACGTCGTCGAAGAACTCCTCGCAGAATTCGACCGAGCCGTTGACCTGCTTGATGCGGTTGATGATGACGCCGGGATGCCGAAGCGGCACCAGGAACATCGTCAGCCCTTCGTGTTTGGGCGCGTTCCAGTCCGTCCGGGCCAGGCACAGCCCATAGTCCGCGGCGAATGCCCACGTGCTCCATGTCTTGGCGCCGTTGATGATCCATCGTCCGTCCCTGCGGTCGGCACGGGTGAGGACGCCCGCAAGATCCGATCCCCCGCTGGGTTCCGACAGCAACTGCACCAGCACTTCGTCGCCGCGAAGCGCGGCGGCTATGTGGGTGCGCTTCTGTTCCTCGCTGCCCATGTCGAGGATCGTCGCGCAGCAGATGGCGAAGGACGGGACGTTGAGCATGAGCGGCGTCTCGTAGGCCAGGGCCTCGGCGTCGAACGCCTTCTTGTATTCGTAGCCCAACCCGAGGCCGCCGCACTCGCGCGGGAAGCAGATGCCGGCGAATCCGCCGTCGTACAGCTTCCTCTGCAATTCACGCGCGCGGCGCCACGAAGCCAGCTCGTCGCGCTGCAGGGCCATTGCGTCTTCGGAATCAAGCCGAGGGAGGTTTCCGGCCAGCCAGGCCCTGGCCCGGCTCCGGAATTCTGCGACCGACTCGGAAGTCACCGGATGGCCTCTCATTCGAGCGTCGACCTTGTGCTGGGCGACTGTACAGCAGCGGAGCCGAGGCAGTCGAGACCCCGCCCTCGGCGCCGCGTCGCGTCCCCCGCCGGTAGTCTGCGGACGACTCATGACGCACCCCTTCGACGACGCCATCCGGCTGCAAACCATCGACGCCGACACCAGGCGCGGCCGGACCCATCCGGAATGGGCCAATATGGTGGGGCCCTTCGGTGGCATCACCGCCGCGACGATGCTGCACGCGATCGAATCGCACCCCGAGCGCATCGGCGAACCGTTGGCTTTGACGGTCAACTACGCCGCCCCCATCGCCGACGGCGACTTCGACATCTCACTGCGGGCCGCGCGCACCAACCGCAGCAACCAGCACTGGATCGCCGAACTCGGCCAGGATGGAGACGTCAAGACAACGGTGACCGCGTTGTTCGCTCTGCGCCGCGACAGCTGGGGCGACACGGAAAGCCGCCCGCCGAGCGCACCGGACCCGGAGCAGGTTCCGCCCACCGATCCCGGCATCGTTCGATGGACCAGCCTTTACGACATGCGGTATGTCGAGGGACAAATTCCCAGGGAGGACGGGCAACCGAGCGAATCCTCGACGACCACACTGTGGGTGCGTGACGGCGCCCACCGCCCCGTCGACTACCCGGCGCTGGCGGCCCTGAGCGACGTCTTCTATCCGCGCGTGTTCCTGCGCCGCGGCAACGTCATCCCGTCGGGGACCATCTCGTTGACGACATATTTCCTCGCCGACCAGCACCAACTCGACCATTTGGGAGACGACTTCGTCCTGTGCACCGCCCACGCCAACCGCTTCTCCCGGGGCTACTTCGACCAGAGCGCGCAGGTATGGACGCGGGAGGGCACGCTGCTGGCGACCACGCATCAGGTCGTCTACTTCAAGGGCTGACAGGTTTACACTTCGCCAGTGAAACGTCACGCAGGGGCGCACACCGAAGGAATAGAGCCGCTATGACACAGCGCGCGCACGACGCGATCGCCGACGCGGCCACACTGCTGGACATCGAATCGATCAAGCAGCTCAAGGCTCGCTATTGCCGATACCTCGACAACAAGGACTGGGCGGCGTGGCGAACCGTCTTCACCGATGACTTCGTCAGCGACACCGCCGAGGCGGGCGGCAAGGTCATCGAGGGCGCGGACGAGTTCGTGTCGTTCACCCGCAAGGCCCTCGGGCGGCCGGCCCAGGCCACGGCGCACCAGGTGCACGCCCCCGAAATCACGCTCACTTCGGCGACCACCGCCCGCGGGGTGTGGGCGGTGCAAGACGTCGTCCGATTCGGAGCAGGCGTGACCTTGGTGGGGTACGGCCACTACCACGAGACCTATGAGAACGTCGACGGTCAGTGGTTTATCAAGAGCTCCAAGCTAACTCGCGTGCGAGAGGATATCGTCACCCCAGTATTCTCGATCTACGTCTCCGAGCGAATCCGACGCGCGATCGGCAGAGCCGCCAATCGACTGATGGGACAATGACAAAGCCATGACTGCCTCTACCGTTTTGGTCACCGGCGCGTTCGGACAAGTCGGCAAGCGTTGCACTCAGATCCTGCTCGAGCGGGGACGCACCGTCATCGCAATGGATCTGCGCAACGACAACACCGTCGCCGTCGAACGCGAGCTGGCCGCCGGCGGGTACCCCGGCACGCTCATTGCGGCCTACACCGATCTGCTGGACGCCGAGGCGGTGCGCGGGCTCGCCGCGACTCATCGGCCCGACGCGGTCGTCCACCTCGCCGCGGTCGTGTCCCCGCTGTCGTATCGCAAGCCCGCGTTGGCCCGCAAGGTAAACGTCGGTGGCACCGAGAATCTCTTGGCGGCCTGCGCCGCGCTCCCCCGGCCGCCGCTGTTCCTGATGGCGTCCAGCGCCGCGGTCTACGGTTCGCGCAACCCCTACCGCCAGCCGGAGCGGATCACCCCCGATACCCCCGTGAACCCCATCGACCAATACGGTCAGGACAAGGTCCTCGCCGAGGCGGCGATCCGCGACAGTGGCCTGCCGTACGCGCTGTTCCGCCTGGGCGGGGTCATCTCGCCGGATACCCACACCACGGTCAACAGCGACTCGCTACTGCTGATGCGGTCGATGCCCGGCGACAACCGCATGCACGCCGTGGACGCGCGCGATGTGGCGCTCGCTTTCGCCAACGGCGTCGACCGTGAGTCGGCGATCGCGGGCAAGGTGATCCTGATCGGCGGCAACGAGACCTACGTGCTCACCCAGCGCGACCTCGAGGACGGACTCATGGACGCCGTCGGCCTGGGTGGCCTGGGCCCGTCCGCCAGCCTGCCCGGCGACCCCACCGACGACCGCGGCTGGAGCTTCACCGGCTGGTACGACACCACCGAAGCGCAGGCGCTGCTGAACTTTCAGGAGCACGACTGGTCCGACACCCTGGCGTGGATCGCCCAAACACAGGGGCGCCTGCGGACCGTCGTGCGACTGCTGAGCCCCGTATTGCGCCCGGTACTGCGCACCGTCCTGATGGTGCAGCGCCGGCTCGAGGGGCGTGGACCATACGCCGACCCGTGGTCGCTGATCGAAAAGAAATACGGGACCGCCGCGCTGGCCGGCGCCGACTAGCTACCCGGCCGGGCGCTGCGGGTACCTCCCGCTTGCGGGGACGGGTCGCCACCGCGTATCACTTCAGGGACGCGAAGAAGACGGCGGCCTTGCGAATCGAGTCCTCGACGGGTTCGGGCGTCCACCCGAGCTCGCGTTCGGCCTTGCCGTGGTCGAGCGGGGACATCAATTCGGCCATGCGGATTCCGACGTAGGCGAACGGCAGGTCCCGGCCCAGCAGCGCCGCCGCCGCGTCGTTGACCCGCGCACCGGCGCGCAGCACGGACATCGGGATACCGATGCGCGGCGGGCGCCTGCCGACGGCCGTGGCCGCGATCTCATGCAGCTCCCGGACGCTCATGTAGCGGTCGGAGACAATGTAGCGCTCGCCGTTGCGTCCGCGCTCCGCCGCGAGAAGCATTGCCCTTGCGGCGTCTTCGATGCCCACCACCTCGGCCGAGTAGCCGAAATAGAACGGAAACCTTCCGGTCGCGACGAGGGCAAGCAAGGAGCCGTGTGGGGTCGGCGCCCAGTCGCCGGGCCCATAGGTGGTGGATACGCACATCGCCACCGCGGGCAATCCCTTGTCCCGCGCGTACGACAGCAGCAGGTCTTCCCCGGCCACCCGCGCCTCGATATACGGGCCGCCCTGATCCCAGTTGTGCGGATCGTCCTCGGTGACTGGCTTACCGTTACTGATCGCCAAAGTGCCTGTGGTGCTGGTGTAGACGAACCTCTTGAGGTCGGCGCCCAGCGCCGCGTCGAGGACGTGTCGCAGCCCCTCGACGTTGGTGCGGAACAGCTGCGCCGGGTCCCGCAGCCACATCCGGGCGTCGACGACGCAGTAGTAGACGACGTCACACCCGGCCATGGCCGCGGCCAGCGCCCGGTCGTCGAAGACATCCCCGTAGCAGCGCTCGACATCGAGATCGTCGATTCCCTTGGTAGAGCTGGTGCGCCGCAACATCACTCGCACGTCGGCGCCGGCGGCGACGAGCTGCCGGGTGACATGCGAGCCCAGGAAGCCGCTCGCCCCGATCACCAGTTTCTTGGCGACGGCCACCTAACGGTCGATCCACTTCATCTGCGCCTCGGCGTGATGGCCCCCGATGGCCGGGGTGAGCCGGTCGAGCCGGGACAGCTGGTCGGCGGTCAGTTCGACGGCGTCCGCACCGACGTTCTCTTCGAGGCGCGCCACGCGCTTCGTCCCCGGAATCGGCACGATGTCGCGGCCTTTCGCCAACAGCCAGGCGAGGGCCACCTGAGCGGGAGTGGCCCCGACATCGGCGCTGATGCTGCGCAATTCGTCCGCGCTGTTCAAGTTGTGCTGAAAGTTCTCGTCGAAGAAACGCGGATTGGTCTTGCGGTAGTCGCTGTCCGGCAACCCCTCGGTGGAGCGAATGGCGCCGGTGAGGAAGCCGCGCCCCAACGGCGAGTAGGCGACGAACCCGATCCCCAGTTCGCGCAGCAGCGGCAAGATCTCGTCTTCCTGGTCGCGCGTCCACAACGAATATTCGGATTGCACGGCGGTGACCGGATGTACCGCGTGCGCGCGCCGAATGGTCATCACGCCGACCTCCGAAAGGCCGATGTACCTAATCTTCCCGGCGGCGACCAACTCCGCCAACGCCCCGACGGTGTCTTCGATCGGGGTCTCCCGGTCGAGGCGGTGCTGATAGTAGAGATCGATGCGATCGGTTCCGAGCCTCTGCAGCGAACCGTCCACCGCGATGCGAATGTTGGCGGGGCTGCTGTCCAGCCCGCCGCGCCCCGTGTGGGAGATCATCCCGAACTTCGTCGCCAACACCACCTGATCCCGCCGGCCCTGCAGCGCGCGGGCGAGCAGTTCTTCGTTGACATACGGGCCGTAGACCTCGGCGGTGTCGATCAGCGTGACGCCCAGATCGATGGCGCGCTGAACGGTACGGATCGACTCGGCATCATCGGTGCCTGCGCCTGCGTACGCCACGGACATCCCCATCGCGCCCAGGCCCAGGCGGCCGATTTCCAGGTCGGCGAGGCGAGCGTGTTTCATGGGGTCATTGTGCGCCCGGCGACTTCACGGGACGGGGCGGGTACCGTTGCGCGAGTGCACCGCATCGATCTCGCCGCGATCCGATGGACGACGTAGAAACCGCGCGACCGGCCCGCAATCTCGCGGTCGACTACTACCGCGCCTCGGGCGTGGTCCTCATCGTGCTGGGCCACTGGCTGGCCGGTTCGGTGACTTACCACGATGGGCAATTCGGCCGCGAGAACCCGCTGCTCGACATGCCATGGACGCAATGGCTGACATGGATTTTCCAGGCGGTTCCGGTGTTCTTCTTCGTGGCCGGCTATGCCGGGGCCGTGTCGTGGGCTCACCGCCGCGACGCCGAGAGCTTCTCGCGCCAGGCCTGGATCCGGCATCGACTCGCTCGGGTGCTCGGACCGACCACGGTCTATGTCGCGCTGATTTCGGCGATCGTGGTGGTCCTGCGGGCCCGGCATTTGCCCGGCACCGTGATGGAATACGCGGGTTGGGCGGTGGCCATGCACCTGTGGTTCCTCGCGGTGTACGTGCTCGTCGTGTCACTGACGCCGATTGCCGTTGCGGCGCATAGGCGTTGGGGCCTCGTGGTCCCGCTGGTACTGGCCGCGGGAGTCGTGCTGGTCGACGCCGTCTCGCTCGCGGGCCACGTCCCCTATATCGGCACGCTGAACTATCTGCTGTGCTGGGGCCTGCTCTACCAGCTCGGGATCGCCTGGCAGGGTGGCCTGTTGGCCGGCCGCCGGCCGATGCTGCTCGCTGCCGCCTCGGCCGTCGCTCTGATGCTGCTGATCCGGGTGGGGCCGTATCCGGTGAGCATGATCGGCGTTCCTGGCGAAGCGATCGAGAACACGACGCCGCCGACGGTGGCGATGATGGCCTTCGGGTGCACGCAAGCGGGGCTGGCCATGGCATTGGCGCCGGCACTGGACCGGATCCTGCACCACCGCTCGGTGCAGCGGGTGTTGTCCACCGCCAACGCCAACGTGATGGCCCTTTACCTATGGCACATGGTTCCGGTTGTCATCGTCGCGATCGTCGCCTATCCGGCAGGGCTGATCCCGCAACCGCACGAGGGTTCGGTGGCGTGGTGGCTCGTCCGGCTGGAGTGGATCACGATACTCAGCGTGGTGACCGCGGCCGAACTGATGCTGCTGTGGTGGCAGCGGCGGGTCTTCGCGGTTCCGCTGCCCACGTTCGGGCTGCCGCTCGGTGACCGCTTTGCCGAGGCGATCATGCTGACCGGCACCGTCCTGGCCGCCGCCGGGCTGCATCTGTTGGCGCAGGGCGGCTTCGCACCGAACGGGCGATTCTCCTGGCCGACCGCCGCCCTGTTCGCCGCCGGGGTCGTGTTGGTGGCGGTGCGACCCAAAACCCGAGACACGGTCCCCTCGGGTAAGCGACTTACGGCCCCTTGAGATGGGCCCTAGTGCCCTGGTCGCCTTCCTGATCGGAGAGAAACGTTTCCGCCAAGGCTCGGAGTATCCAAGCAGTTGAGCCTAGGCTACAGGGAGACATCCTCGCTAAGGGAGTACACAGATGTCACACGCCACGCTCCACACCAGCCAGGTCCCTCAGCAGCGCGCGCAGGACGCCGAGCTACTACGGAAGTCGGGGGTGCACAAGCTCGTCGTCGCCGATCGCGACGGCAACTGCTTGGCGTTCCTATTGGCCTGGGACAGCTTCGACTACGACGCCGAGACGGACACCTATGTGTGCGTCGTCGATAGCGATGGCAGAGATCTCATGACCGTGTATACCGCCGGTGAAATCAAACCGGCGTCCAAGGCGAACACCTATGTCGTGACCGCACCCGACAGGTTGAATGGCCACAGGGCGGTGTAGCCGCCCCGAACCAAGCGGGTTCTGACGCGCCACGCTTTCGGCTGACGGACGCGTCGCACGATGTCTGCCGCCCCGGTGGCGCGGCTCGGGGGATCTTGACATCGTCAAGCTTATGATGGACCGTTCGTACGGTTAGTTAGAGCCGAAGGGTGCACGATGCCTCGACCTGGTCGGCGTGGCGAGATCTTCGACGCGTTTGTCCGCTATGTCGCCGAACGCGGCTACGACAGAACGAATATGGGCGACATCGCCGACGAGCTTGGCATGTCGAAGGGCACCATCGTTCATCACTTCGGCACCAAGGCACAGATGTTGCGGGAGCTCGAGGAAACCCACCTCGCCCGACAACTCGATGCGGTGCAGATGGCATGGTCCCGGCTCGGTACACCGCAGGAACGCATCGCCGCAATCATTTACACCTCCGCGCTGCTCCAGGTGGTCGCCCGTGAGGCGACGGTGGCAAGCCAGCGCGAGGTGGTCCAGTTGTCCGACGACCCGGCGATGCAGCAAGTCCGGAAGCTGCGGAACCAATTGCAAAGCTTGGCGATTGAGGAGATCCGCAGCGGAATCGACGGCGGGGTCTTCCGAGCCGTCGACATCGAACTGGCGGCATTGCAGCTGTGGGGATCGCTCGAGTGGATGTGGGTGTGGTTCGGCCCCGCCGATTCCCGCAGCCCGGAACAGGTAGGGGCCGCGTTCGTCGACGTGTTCCTCGGCGGGTTACTGCTCGATCGGCTCGGGCTCGGCAAGTGGGCAAGCCCCTCCGCCGACGTCGTCTCGGTGGTGCGTGAATGCCTCGCCGCCGTCACGGGTCCGGCCGCCTAGCCTCCAACACCATTGCGCGGGGCCGTAATTGGCCCTACCGAGGCTCCGCTTGATGCGCCGCGTCAGCGTTGGCCGACGCTCGTTCGAACGGGAAAAGCACCGAAAAGCCCTGCCGAATACTGTACGCGCGGTCGGTTTCCGTGCGCAGGCTTTTCTCAAAAGAAAGGCCGACGATGTGGCGCCAGGCGTACCGACTACCGCCAAAACCCCTGTAAATCACCAAAAAGACGTCAACACGGCGCTGGCCACCCCCGAATTACTCGCGCGGCGAAGACTCGCCGCCGCCGGCGGTTATTGACTGACCGTACGGTCTAATGCCATAGTGATGCGTGGCGCAAACTAGGGCGGCATGGAGCCGAAGGGTGGGATCTCAGAGTGTCGATCGGGAGGATCACCGGGTCGACTCGCGTCGGGAGTCAGCCCGCGCGGTACGCCACCGATGGGGGCCACCGCTCTTGCGGCAAGACCCGCGGCGAAGGAATCAGGAATCCGGCCCCGTCCCGCCTCACTCGAAACACTCTGTAGTGCAGCGCTTTGCACTGGTGGGCCGCGCGGCGGACCGCCCCGCCAACCAGGATCACGATCACCAACGCGATGACCGTCCCGCGACTACCCATCGCCCGCTTGACGAAGCGGCGGAACCGAAAGCCCTCGTTGCGCGGTCGCGTTCGGGACGGCACGCATGACCACCTCCCACCTGACCGCCAGCAAATTGAGCAGTCGGATTCGGCCCGGGACGGAAGTGGCCGGTGGATTCTTCCGCATGTGCGTGCTGACCGGGAAAGCGCTGAGACAGCCGTTCGAATGGCGCGAGTTCATCTGGAACGGCTGGTTTCTCATGCGGGTATCGCTGCTGCCCACCATCGCCGTGTCCATCCCGGAAACCGTGCTGCTCATCTTCACGCTGAACCTGCTGCTGGCGGAGATCGGCGCCGCCGACGTGTCGGGGGCCGGTGCCGCGATCGGCGCGGTCACCCAGCTCGGCCCGATCGTGACGGTGCTCGTGGTCGCCGGCGCGGGCGGCACCGCCATCTGCGCGGACCTCGGCGCGCGCACCATCCGCGAGGAGATAGACGCGCTCGAGGTGCTCGGCATCGACCCGATCCACCGCCTGGTGGTGCCCCGGGTCGTCGCCTCCACACTTGTCGCGGTGCTGCTCAACGGCCTCGTGGTCGCCGTCGGCCTCGGGGGCGGCTACCTGTTCAGCGTCTACCTGCAGAACGTCTCGAGCGGCGCCTACCTCTCCACGTTGACGGCGCTCACCGGCCTGCCCGAGGTGGTGATCGCGTTCATCAAAGCCGCGACGTTTGGACTGATCGCCGGCCTGGTCGGCTGCTACCGCGGGCTGATCGTCCGCGGCGGATCCAAGGGCCTCGGGACCGCCGTGAACGAGACGGTGGTGCTCTGCTTCATCGCGCTGTTCGCGGTCAACGCGGCGCTGACCACCATCGGCGTCCGGTTCGGGACGGGGCGCTGACATGTCCACGGCTGCCGCCCTCCGCGTCCGCTTCCCGCGGACGAGCGCATTCGTCATCCGTTACGGGGACGTCCCGTCTCGCCCGCTGGTCGAGATCGGGCAGATGGTCTGGTTCGCACTGAGCGCCGTCGGGCAGATCCCCTTCGCCGTACACCGCTACCGCAAAGAGCTGCTCCGCATGGTTGCCCAGATGGGGATGGGCACCGGCGCGATGGCGGTGGTCGGTGGCACCGCCGCCATCGTCGGCTTCATCACCTTGTCGGCGGGTTCACTCGTCGCCATTCAGGGCTACGCGACGCTGGGCAACATCGGTGTCGAGGCGTTCACCGGGTTCTTGGCCGCCCTGGTCAATGTGCGGTTCGTGGCGCCGGTGGCCGCCGGTCAGGCGCTGGCCGCCACGGTCGGCGCGGGTGCCACGGCCGAATTGGGCGCCATGCGCATCAGCGAGGAAATCGACGCGCTCGAGGTGATGAGCATCCGGTCGGTCCCCTTTCTGGCGTCCACCCGGGTGGTGGCGGGTCTGATCGTCATCGTCCCGCTCTACGGGTTGGCGATGACCATGGCGTTCCTGTCCCAGCAGGTCACCACCGTGTTGTTGTACGGGCAGTCCATCGGCACGTACAACCACTACTTCCACACGTTCCTGCGCCTCAACGACGTCGGCTGGTCGTTCGCGGAGGTCATCCTGGTCGCGGTGGTCGTGATGACCACCCACTGCTACTACGGCTACACCGCCACCGGCGGGCCGGTCGGCGTCGGCGAAGCGGTCGGCCGCTCGATGCGGTTGTCGTTGATCACCATCGTCGTGGTGGTCGTGCTGACCGCGATGGCGGTCTACGGCAAGACCCCCAACTTCAACCTCACCGTGTAGCCGCCCATGACGACCCCGGTGAAAGAGAACCCGCAACGCATTCCGCCGTACCGGACGACGGCGCTGGCGTTCCTGATTGTCTCCGCGGTGGTGTTGGGGTTCGTGTGGTTGCAGTTTCGGGGCCAGCTCACGCCGACGACGCGCTTGACGATGTTGGCCCCCCGGGCGGGCTTGGTGATGGATCCGGGTTCGAAGGTCACCTACAACGGCGTGGAGATCGGCCGGGTGGCCAGCATTTCGGAGATCGAGCGTGACGGCATACCGGCCGCCAAGTTCGTCTTGAACGTCAATCCGAAGTGGATCGAGCTGATTCCGGCCAACGTGGACGCCAATATCAAGGCGACCACGGTTTTCGGTAACAAGTACGTGTCGTTGACCTCGCCGAAAAAGCCGACGCCACAACGCATCACGTCGCAGCACGTGATCGATGCCAGGTCGGTGACAACGGAGTTCAACACCCTGTTCGAGACGCTCACCTCGATAACGGAGAAGCTGGATCCGGTCAAGCTCAACCTGACGCTGGCTGCAGCCGCGCAGGCGTTGACCGGGTTGGGCGACAAATTCGGGCAATCGATCGTCAACGCCAACGCCATCCTCGACGACATCAACCCGCAAATGCCGCAGATCCGGCATGACATTCAACAGCTCGGCGCCCTGGGCGACGTCTACGCCAAAGCCGCGCCGGATCTGCTCGACTCCCTCAACAACGCGGTGGTTACGGCGCGCACCCTGCACCGGCAGGAGGCCGATCTGGATTCTGCGTTGTTGTCCGCGGCGGGGCTGGGCAACACCGGCGAAGACATCTTCAAGCGCGGCGGGCCCTACCTGCAGCGCGGCGCCGCCGATCTGGTGCCCACCGCCCAGCTGTTCGACACCTACAGCCCCGAGATCTTCTGCACCATCCGCAACTACTACGACGAGGAACCGGCGGCCTATGCCACCACCGGCGGCGGCAACGGCTATGCGCTGAGAACCATGACCGAGCTGACCTCAGGGCTGGGCGGCATGTTGACGCTCCCGGGGTTGGCCGGCACCGCGGCCACGATGGGGCTCCTGACCCTGGCCGGGCTGGTGGGCGGGGCGCCGAATCCCTTTGTGTACCCGGACAACCTGCCCCGCGTGAACGCCCGCGGCGGGCCGGGCGGTGCGCCCGGTTGCTGGCAGGCCATCACCCATGACCTGTGGCCGGCGCCGAGTCTGGTGGTCGATACCGGCGCCAGCCTCGCGCCCTACAACCATCTGGAAACCGGCTCACCGTACGCCATCGAGTACGTCTGGGGCCGCCAAGTCGGGGACAACACGATCAACCCATGAAAATCACCGGCTCCGCCATCAAGCTCGGCATCGTCTCACTGGTGCTGCTGCTGATCACCGTGTCGATCGTCGTGGTGTTCGCCCAGATGCGCTTCAACAGCACCAACAGCTATTCCGCGGAGTTCAAGAACGCCACCGGGCTCAAGAACGGCCAGTTCGTCCGCGCCGCCGGGGTCGAGATCGGCAAGGTCAAAGCGGTGCGGCTGATCGACGGCGGCCAGCGGGTGATGGTGGACTTCAACGTCGACCGGTCCATACCGCTCTACCAGACGACGACCGCACAGATCCGCTATCTCAATCTGTTCGCCGACCGCTACCTGGAGCTCAAGCGCGGCGAGGGTGACGGCAGCGATCGGATCCTGCCGCCGGGCGGATTCATCCCCCTGTCCCGAACAGCGCCCGCACTCGACCTCGACGCCCTGATCGGTGGATTCAAGCCGCTGTTCAGGGCGCTCGATCCGGAAAAGGTCAACACCATCGCGTCGGCCATCATCACGGTGTTCCAGGGTCAGGGCGGCACCATCAACGACATCCTGGATCAGACCGCGCAGCTGACCGCGCACATCGCTGAACGCGACCAGGCGATCGGTGAGGTGATCAAGAACCTGAACGTCGTGCTCGACACAACGGTCAGGCATCGCAAGGAGTTCGACCAGACCGTCGACAACTTCGAAAGACTGATCACCGGCCTGCAAAACCACGCCGACCCGCTGGCGGCCGGGACCGCGAACATCAGCAACGCCGCCGGCACGGTGGCCGACCTCCTCGCCGACAACCGCGCGCTGCTGCACAAGGCCATCAACTACCTGCAGGCTCTGCAGCAGCCGCTCGTCGACCAACGTGATCAACTCGGCGACCTGATTCACAAGACGCCGACCGCGCTCAATCTCATCGGACGCAGCATCGGCCTCTACGGGGACTGGGTGAACTTCTACCTGTGCGACCTCAGCATCAGGTGGAACGGGTTGCAGCCCGGTGGCCCGGTCCGCACGGTCCGGATCTGGCAGCAGCCCACCGGTAGGTGCACGCCGCAATGAGAACGCTGACGGAATTCAACCGCAACCGGGTCGGCCTGATGGGCATCACCGTGCTGGTGCTGGTCGTCGCCGTCGGCCAAAGCTTCACCAGCATCCCGATGATGTTCGCCAGCCCGAGCTATTACGGACAGTTCACCGACACCGGTCAACTCAACAAGGGCGATAAGGTGCGCATCTCCGGCGTGAACGTCGGCAAGGTGGAGGCGTTCGATATCGACGGCGACCATGTCCGCATCAAGTTCAATATCGGCGCCAACACCATCGGCAGCGAGAGCCGGCTCGCGATCAAGACCGACACCATCCTCGGCAAGAAGGTACTCGAGATCGAGCCGCGCGGAACGCAGACGTTGCGGCCGGGGGCCGTGTTACCGCTGGGCCAGAGCACCACCCCGTATCAGCTCTACGACGCCGCCTTCGACGTCACCAAGGCCGCCACCGGGTGGGACATCGACACCGTCAAGCAGTCGCTGAATGTGTTGTCGCAGACGATCGATCAGACCTATCCGCATCTGAGTGCCACGCTCGAGGGTTTGACCAGATTCTCCGACACCATCGGCAAACGCGACGACCAGATCAAGCACCTACTCGCTCAGGCCCATCAGGTCGCCAGCGTGCTCGGTGACCGCAGCGAACAGATCAACCGGCTGCTGGTCAACGCGAAGACACTCCTGGTCGCGTTCAACGAGCGCAGCCGCGCCATCGGCGCGCTGCTGCAGAACGTTTCCGCTTTCTCGGCCCAGGTGCAGGGATTCATCAACGACAACCCGAATCTGAACCCCGTGCTGGAGCAGTTGCGCGCGATCAGCGACGTGCTGGTGGCGCGTAAGGATGACCTCGCCCAAACCCTCACGTACGTCAGCCAATTCGCCGCCTCCCTGGGTGAATCGGTCGCGTCGGGACCGTACTTCAAGATTGTCCTGTCCAACCTGCTGCCGTATTGGATCTTGCAACCGTTCGTCGACGCCGCGTTCAAGAAGCGCGGCATCGATCCGGAGGACTTCTGGCGCAGCGCCGGGCTTCCCGAGTTCCGGTGGCCGGACCCCAATGGCACCCGGTTCCCCAACGGCGCGCCGCCGCCCGCGCCCCCGGTGCTGGAAGGCACCCCGGACCATCCGGGACCGGCGGTGCCGCCGGGAACGGCCTGCTCGTACACGCCACCGGCCGACGCGCTGCCGCGACCGTGGAACCCGTTGCCCTGCGCGGGTGTTGACGTCGGCGCCTTCGGCGGCAGTTTCCCGGCACCGATCGACGTCGCGGCGTCACCGCCGAACCCGAACGGCCTGCCACCGACGCCGGGAATCCCGATCGCCGCGCGGCCCGGCGACCCGCCTCCCGACGTGCCCGGCGTACCGGTGCCACTGCCCACCCAAGCCCCGCCGGGCGCGCGCACCGAGAACCTGCAACCCGCAGGCCCCGCCCCGCCACCGTCGGCGTTCGCTCCAGGACTCCCGCCGGGGCCGGCGGCGCCCCCGGGACCCGGACAGCAGTTGCCGGCGCCGTTCATCAACCCCGGCGGCACGGGCGGCAGCGGTATCACCGGAGGTAACCAGAATTGAGTAGCGTCTTCGGTATCGGCAAACCGCAGCGCCGGACGGTCGTCGGGGCGGTGGTGGTGCTGCTGGCCCTCGTCGCAGGGATCGTCGGCTGGCGGCTCTATCAGAAGTTGACCACCAACACCGTAATCGCTTACCTCCCAACGGCGAACGCGCTCTATTCCGGGGACAAGGTCCAGATCATGGGCGTGCGCGTCGGCTCAGTCGACAAGATCGAGCCAGCCGGCGACAAGATGAAGGTGACGTTCCACTACGACAACAAATACAAGGTGCCCGCCAACGCGTCCGCCGTAGTCGTCAACCCAACCCTGGTGGCGTCGCGGAGCATTCAGCTGGAGCCCCCCTACAAAGGTGGCCCGGTGATGGGCAACAACGCGGTGATCCCGATCGAGCGCACGCAGATGCCGACGGAGTGGGACGAACTGCGCGAAAGCGTCGCCAACATCATCTCCAAACTCGGCCCGACGCCCGAGCAACCCAAGGGCCCGTTCGGTGAGGCCATCGAGTCGTTCGCGGACGGATTGTCCGGCAAGGGCAAGCAGATCAACACCACACTGAACAGCCTGTCGCGGTCGCTCACCGCGCTGAACGAGGGCCGGGGCGACTTCTTCGCGGTGGTGCGCAGCCTGGCGCAGTTCGTCAACGCGTTGCACAAAGACGACCAGCAATTCGTCGCGCTGAACAAGAACCTCGCCCAGTTCACCGACGAGTTGACCGGGTCCGACCGCGACCTGTCCAACGCTATCCAGCAGTTCGACAGCCTACTCTCAACGCTGCGCCCGTTCTTGGACAAGAACCGCGAGGTGCTCGCCCATGACATCGGCAACCTCGACAGCCTGACCACCACGCTGGTCCAGCCCGACCCGCTGAACGGGTTGGAGACCGCCCTGCACGTCCTGCCGACGCTGGAGACGAATCTCAGCCAGATCTACCACCCGTCCCACGGCGCCGTCATGTCCATCCCGGCTATCCCGAACTTCGCCAACCCAATGCAGTTCATGTGCAGCATGATTCAGGCCGGCAGCCGGCTGGGCTACCAGGAATCCGCCGAACTGTGCGCCCAATACCTGGCGCCGATCCTCGATGCGATCAAGTTCAATTACCTGCCGTTCGGGCTGAACCTGTTCAGCACCGCCGAGGTGCTGCCCAAGGAAGTCGCCTACTCCGAACCCCGGCTGCAACCGCCCAACGGGTACAAAGACACCACGGTGCCCGGGATCTGGGTGCCCGACACTCCGTTCTCGCACCGCAACACCCAGCCCGGCTGGGTCGCCGCGCCGGGCATGCAAGGCACCCAGGTGGGGCCGGTCACCGGGGGCCTGATGACCCCCGAATCGCTGGCCGAACTCCTGGGCGGCCCCGGCGGCCCACCCCCTCCCCCGGGCTTGCAGACGCCGCCGGGGCCGCCGAACGCCTATGACGAGAACCCCGTCGTGCCACCGATCGGCCTGCGTGCGCCGCAGGTGCCGATCCCGCCACCGCCCCCGGGGCCGGGCGTGGTCCCGGGTCCGGTCGCGCCGACACCGGCGGCCGCCGCTACGGGAGCCGGATCATGATGCGCACCTTGGCTATTCGGGTCCGCCACCTGGGCTGGAAGGCGCTTGCTGTGTTGACCGCCGCGACGGTGCTTACCTCGTGCGCGAAGTGGCACGGAATCGCCAACGTACCGATGCCCGGCGGTCCGGGCTCCGGGCCCGGCTCCTACACCGTGTATGTCCAGATGCCCGACACGCTGGCCCTCAACGACAACAGCCGGGTGCGGGTGGCGGATGTCTTCGTCGGCACGGTGCGCGCGATCGAACTCAAGAACTGGGTCGCGACGCTGACACTGCGGCTGGGCAAGAACGTCAAGCTGCCCAGGAACGCCACCGCCAAGATCGGCCAGACCAGCCTGCTGGGTTCCCAGCACGTTGAGCTGGCGGCGCCGCCCAACCCCTCCCCGGAGCCGCTGCGGGACGGTGACACCATCCCGCTGAAAAACGCGTCCACCTATCCCACCACCGAGCAGACGCTGGCCAGCCTCGCCATCGTGCTGCACGGAGGCGGCATCCCGAACCTCGAAGTGCTGCAGAACGAGGTCTACAACATCCTCAACGGGCGGGCCGACCAGATCCGCGCCTTCCTGGGCAAGCTGGACACCTTCACCGCCCGGCTCGACGAGCAGCGCGCCGACATCACCCGGGCCATCGATTCCACCAACCGGCTGCTGGCGTACGTGGGTCCCCGCTCCGATGTGTTGGACCGGGTCCTCACCGAATTCCCGCCACTGCTCAAGCATTTCGCCGACAAACAGAATCTTCTGATCAACGCCGTCGACGCGACGGGACGGCTCAGCGGAGTCGCCGACCAATACCTGTCGGCCGCGCGTGGCGACATCCACCAGGACCTGCAGTCGCTGCAGTGCCCGCTGCGCGAGCTCGGCCGGGCGGCGCCGTACCTCATCCGCGCCCTCAAGCTGATCCTCGTGCGGCCGTTCGACATCGACGCCGTGCCCAAGGCGTTCCGCGGTGACTACTTCAACCTGTCGCTGACGCTCGACCTGACCATGAGCGCCGTCGACAACGCGGTCCTCACCGGGACCGGATTCTCCGGGGCGCTGCGCGCGCTCGAGCAATCGTGGGGCCGCGACCCCGAAACGATGATTCCCGACGTCCGGTACACGCCGAACCCCAACGATGTTCCGGGTGGCCCCCTGGTCGAAAGGGCGGACAGGCAATGCTGACCCGCTTCATCAAGCGCCAGCTGGTCGCGTTCACCATCCTGACCGCGATCACGGCGGTCGCGCTGGGCTGGTACTACCTGCAGATTCCCAGCGCGGCGGGAATCGGCCAGTACACGCTGAGGGCGGACCTGCCCGCGTCGGGTGGGCTGTACAAGACCTCCAACGTCACCTATCGCGGCGAAACCATCGGCACGGTCACCGCCGTCGAGCCGACCGCGACGGGCGCGCGGGTGACCATGAGCATCGGCGACCGCTACCGGATACCGATTGACGCGTCGGCGAACGTGCATTCGGTGTCGGCGGTCGGTGAGCAATACCTGGACCTGGTGTCGACGGGCAATCCGAGCCAGTACTTCTCGCCCGGCCAGACGATCACGAAGGGGACCATCCCCACCGAGATCGGGCCCGCGCTGGACGCGGCCAACCGCGGGCTGGCCGTGCTGCCGAAGGACAAGATCGCCTCGCTGCTCGACGAAACCGCCCAAGCCGTAGGCGGATTGGGCCCCGCGCTGCAACGCCTGGTCGACGCGACGCAGGCCATCGCCGGCGACTTCAAGACCAACATCTCCGACATCAACGACATCGTCCAGAACTCCGGGCCCGTCATCGACAGTCAGGTCAACTCCGGCGACTCGATCGAGCGGTGGTCACACAATCTGAACATCCTGGCCGCCCAGAGCGCGGAAAACGACCGGCACGTGCAGAGCATCCTGACCCAGGCGGCCCCGACCGCCGATCAGGTCAACGAGGTGTTCGGCGACGTCCGCGAGTCGCTGCCGCAGACCCTGGCGAATCTCGAGATCGTGCTGGACATGCTCAAGCGCTACCACAAGGGCGTCGAGCAACTCCTGGTCGCCTACCCGCAGGGCGCCTCGGAGGGCCAAACCGTGACGTCGGCCTTCCCGGGGTATGCGTCGCTCGGCACCTCGCTGACGATCAACCAGCCCCCGCCGTGTCTGACCGGGTTCCTCCCGGCGGCCGAGTGGCGGTCTCCCGCGGACACCAGCCTCGCGCCGATGCCGTCCGGAACCTATTGCAAGATCCCGCAGGACACCCCCGCGAACGCCGTGCGCGGCGCACGCAACCTTCCATGCGTCGACGTCCCGGGTAAACGCGCCGCGACGCCACGGGAGTGCCGCGATTCCAAACCGTACGTGCCGTTGGGCACCAACCCGTGGTACGGCGACCCCAACCAGATCGTCACCTGTCCTGCGCCGGCCGCGCGTTGCGACCAGCCCGTGAAACCGGGGCTCGTGATGCCCGCGCCGTCGGTCAACAACGGCCTCAATCCGGCGCCCTCCGACCGGGTGGCGGGGACGCCGCCGCCGACCAGCGATCCGCTGCAACGGCCGGGATCGGGCACCGTCGAATGCAATGGGCAGCAACCGAACCCGTGCGTGTACACGCCCGCCGGCCCTCCCCCGGCGGTGTACCTCCCGCAGAGCGGCGAACTGGTGGGGCCCGATGGCGTCAAGTACGCGGTCGAAAACTCGAACAAGACCGGAGACGACGGCTGGCAGGACATGCTGGCGCCGTCGACCGGCCGATAGAGATTGGAGCGACATGCCGGAAGCCATTGGCCTGGGCCAACTTCGAAGTGACGCCTGCACGTATCTCGAGCGGGTCGCCGCCGGGGAGGCGATCGACGTCATCCGTCGCGGCAAGCTGGTGGCGCGGATCCTGCCCGTCGGTGACTGGCGGGTGGCTCCGATCCCGGCGCGTTCGGCGAAACTCGCCGCGCAGGACACCGGCGGGTGGGTCGGCCTCGACGAACTTCGCACCCGCGCCGGCCGGTGCTTCGACCGGGTGGCGGCCGGGGAGACGCTGAGCGTCGTCCGGGGCGGCCGATTGTTGGCGCAGATCGTGTCCGCCGGTGACGCGGCGAGCAGTCCCACACCGGCGGATGGCCGGGGTGGGATCGAGCTCGACGAGCTCCGGAAGCGC
>NZ_LZJJ01000425.1:0-19282 GCF_001667625.1 Mycobacterium sp. E1715 | reverse complement strand
GACCAGCCCGGTGTTGGTCAGGTTGACCCCGATGCCGTAGGGCTGGGTGGCCATGTTGGGTCCGACGATGTGCAGGTAGGGGTCCTCCTCGACCAGCCCGGCCAGGATCGAGTCGTCGGTGCTGACGGCGTCGATCTCGCGCTGCTGCATCGCCACCAGGCAGTCGGCCCAGTTGACCACCGACACCACGATCGGCGGCGGGTCGATCTGGCGGATCCGGTGCAGCGACGTGGTGCCCTTGGCCACGCACACCCGCTTGCCCGACAGGTCGCTCACCTTGGCGATCGGGGAATCCCGCGGCGTCAGGATGCGCTGGTTGGCGTCGAGGTAGACGGTCGAGAAGTTGACCTGCTTGCGCCGGTCGCAGGTGATGGTCATGGTCTTGACCACCACGTCGACTTCGGAGTGCTGCAGGGCGGTGACGCGCTCGTCGGACGACAGGATGCGGTATTCGACGTGCGACGGGGCGCCGAAGATGTCGCGGGCGATCTCCCCGGCGATGTCGACGTCGAAACCGGTGATCTCGCCGGTGATCGGATCGCGGAAGCTGAACAGGTTGCTGCCGATGTCGAGCCCGACGATCAGCCGGCCGCGGGCGCGGATGTCGGCGACGGCGGCGTCCGCCTCGGCCTTGGTGGGGAAGGGCCGCAGGCTCGCGGTCAGGTCGCAGCTCTGGCTGGCGTCGTCGGCCGGCAGTGGCGGCTCCGGCGGCAGCTGCTGCATGCCGACCGGGGTGGGCGGCGGCAACGTCGGCACGTTGGGAACCGACAGCGATTCCGTGTGCGAGCAGCCCGCGACCGCGGCCACCGCGGCGAGCGCGGCGCCCGCCCGCCGCAACCGGCCCGGCCGCGTCGTCATCGATACTCTCTCAGCCGGGGCCACAGGCCCAGGGCCACCGCGATGGCGGCGCCGAGGCTGAGCACCACGCCGCCCACCTGGGCGCCGGACAGCCCGCTGCGCGCGCTCAGGACGTCGTTGCGCAGGTGGTTGCGGCTCTGGTCGATGGCCTTCACCAACTGGTCCTCGAGCTTGTCGAACGCCGGGGTGGAGTCGTCCTCGCTGCTGCCGAGCGCCACCTGCGTGGCCGCGCGGTAGTTGCCCACCGAGATGTAGGAGTTGATTCTGTCGTTGGCCTGCCGCCAGCGCAGCAGCAGCTGGTCGGCGCCCTCCAGGTCGGGCTTGTCGACGGCGTCGCTGCGGACCATGTACTGGTCGAGCTGGGAGTGCATGGAGTCGATGCGCTGATAGAACGACTGCTTGCGCTTCTCCTCGTCTCCGCGGCGGATCAGCGACAGCGTCTCGTCGGCGCGGGCCTGCTGGGCGGTGATCGCGACGTTGGTCACGATCCGCAGCGAGTCCGCGGCGGTGTTCTTGGCGCTACGGCTGGCGGCCGTGGAGATCGTTAGCGCAGTTCCGACCCATACCACCATGACGAGAATAGCGAGGCCGCCCACGACCAGTCCCGGGTTGATCCGGCGCCTGGTGCGCCGGGCCAGCCACCGATGGGAGAAGGCGCCGAAGACCGCGGTCGCGGTGACCACCAGGATGACCGGCGCCGGAATCTGCGTGGACGCGGTGGTTTCGGCGTCCACCCGCTCCGACGTCGCCTGATACAGCTGCGCCGCGTCGGGCAGGATCGTCGACTGCATGAGCCCCGAGGCTTCCGACAGGTACGACGAACCGACCGGGTTGCCCTCCCGGTTGTTGGTGCGGGCGATTTCGATCAGGCCGGTGTAGACGGCCAGCTCGGCGTTGATCCGGCCCAGCAGCTGCACCAGCGGTTCGTCGGTCAGCCCGCTGGACGCCCGGGTCACCGCCACCGTCGCGTCGGTGATGGCCTGCTCGTAGCGCTGGCGGACGGGCGGCGGCTCGGCCTCGGCGATGAACGCCGTGGCCGCCGCGGCGTCGGCCACCGAGAGGGTCGTGTAGAGCCGTCCGGCGGCGAACGACAGCGGTTCGGTGTGGTTGAGCACCGTGGTCAGCACCTGCTGGCGGTGGTTGATGGTGGTCGACGTGGCGAAGGCGCAGATGCCGCCGAGCACGGCCAGCACGATTCCGATGCTGAGGATGCGGCCGGGTGTGGTGGAGATGAACCACCAACGCGGGTGGGCTGGTTCGGCCGGCGACCGCGACCCCTGCGGTTCCGTCGACGGGTGCGCCAGCTCAACCGTCACGTCGAATCAGCCCTCATCTTTCGCGGCCACTGGAACGCTGCACGAAACTCTATAAGCGAATTCTAAGAGAATGTCGCGGCAGATGGGTGGAGGCAGACCAATTGACCAGCCGATCACGTGCATATCCTGAACGCGTGCAGGGCGACGGTGACGGCTGGGTGGTTTCCGACAGCGGCGCCCACTATTGGGGCCGTTTCGGCGCGGCGGGTCTGCTGCTGCGCGCCCCGCGGCCGGACGGCACCCCCGCGGTGCTGTTGCAGCATCGCGCGGTGTGGAGCCACCAGGGCGGGACCTGGGGACTGCCGGGCGGGGCGCGGGACAGCCACGAGACCCCGGAGGAGACCGCCGTCCGCGAGGCGCACGAGGAGGCCGGCCTGCAGGGCGAGCTGCTGACCGTGCGGTCCGCGGTGGTCACCGCCGAGGTCGCCGGGCTCGGCGGCACGCGCTGGACCTACACCACGGTCGTCGCCGACGCGGCCGAGCCGCTGCCCACCGTGCCCAACCGGGAGAGCGCCGAGATGCGCTGGGTCGCCGAGGACGAGGTGGCCGAGTTGCCGCTGCACCCCGGCTTCGCGGCGAGCTGGCAACGGCTGCGCACCGCCACGGCGCTGGTGCCGCTGGGCCAGGGCGACGAACGACGGCGTCACCTGCCGCGCACGATCGAGATCGAGGCCGGCGTCTTCGTCTGGTGCATGCCGGGCCCCCCGCTGCAGGCCGACACGGCGCCGCTGCATCCCCGCATCAGCTCCGTGCTGCAAGCGCTGAGCTGAGCCGCTGCGCCGCCGCGCGCGGGTCGGAGGCCGCGGTGATCGCCCGCACCACCACGATGCGCCGGGCGCCGGCGGCGAGCACTTCCGGCAGCCGCTGCTCGTCGATGCCGCCGATGGCGAACCACGGCTTGTCGCCGCCGAAACCGGCCGCCGCCCGCACCAGCCCCAGGCCCGGGGCGTCCCGGCCCGGCTTGGTCGGGGTGGGCCAGCACGGGCCGACGCAGAAGTAGTCGGTCTCGCCCTCGGCGGCAGCGGCGGCCTGGTCGACGTCGTGGCTGGACAGGCCGAGCAGCACGTCCGGGCCGAGGAATTCGCGGGCCACGTCCAGCGGCAGGTCGCCCTGCCCCAGGTGCAGCACGTCGGCGCCGGCGGCGCGGGCGATGTCGGCCCGATCGTTCACCGCGAACAGCGCGTGGTGACGCCTGGCCGCGTCGGCCAGGACCTCGCACGCGGCCAGCTCGTCGCGCGCCTCCAGGGGCCCGAACCGCTGCTCACCGGGCGATCCCTTGTCGCGCAGCTGGATGATGTCGACCCCGCCGGCCAGGGCGGCGTCGGCGAACTGGGCCAAATCGCCGCGCTCGCGGCGCGCGTCGGTGCAGAGGTATAGCCGCGCGGCCGCCAGCCGGGTAACTCGCTGATGCACACCGCGACGCTAGCGCGCTAGCGTGGAGGCCGAAGAACGTGCAGACACGGGAGTCCCGGGAACGGGGTCTGAGAGTGGGCGCGCCTGCCCTTACCGTCACACCTGATCCGGGTCATGCCGGCGAAGGGAGGCCCCCGGAATGGACGGGATGCCATCGGAGCTCGGGTCGCTGGCCGTCATCGGTGGCGGCGTCATCGGCCTGGCGGTGGCGCGCCGGGCGGCGCAGGCCGGGTGGTCGGTGCGGGTGCACCGCACCGCCGAGAACGGCGCGTCGTGGGTCGCCGGCGGCATGCTGGCCCCGCACAGCGAAGGCTGGCCCGGCGAGGAGCGGTTGCTGCGGCTGGGCCTCGAGTCGCTGCGGCTGTGGCGCGAGGGCGGCTTCCTCGACGGGCTGCCGCCGCAAGTGGTCACCGCCCGCGAGTCCCTGGTGGTGGCGGTCGACCGGGCCGACGTCGCGGACCTGCGCACCGTCGCCGACTGGCTGTCCGCGCAGGGGCACCCGGTGGTCTGGGAGTCGGCCGCCCGCGATCTGGAACCGCTGCTGGCGCAAGGCATCCGGCATGGCTTTCGGGCGCCCACCGAGCTGGCCGTGGACAACCGCGCGGTGCTGGACGGCCTGTCCGCGGCGTGCGAGCGCCTCGGCGTGCGCTGGGCGCCGCCGGCGCGCGACCTGTCGGTCGACGGCGACGCCGTGGTGATCGCCAACGGGATCGACGCCCCCGCGCTGTGGCCGGGCCTGCCGGTGCGGCCGGTGAAGGGCGAGGTGCTGCGGTTGCGGTGGCGGCGTGGGTGTATGCCGGTGCCGCAGCGCGTCATTCGCGCCCGCGTCCACGGGCGCCAGGTGTACCTGGTTCCCCGCGCCGACGGGGTGGTCGTCGGCGCCACCCAATACGAACACGGGCGCGACACCGCCCCGGTGGTGTCGGGCGTGCGGGACCTGCTCGACGACGCCTGCGCGGTGTTGCCGGCGCTCGGCGAATACGAGTTAGCCGAGTGCGCCGCCGGGCTGCGGCCGATGACGCCCGACAACCTTCCCCTGGTGCAACGCCTCGACGAACGGACGCTGGTGGCCGGCGGCCACGGCCGGTCCGGCTTCCTGCTGGCGCCGTGGACCGCCGAACAGATCGTGTCCGAACTGGCCCCGGTCGGAGCCCGGTCATGATCGTCGTGGTCAACGAGCGGAAGGTCGAGGTCGATGAGCGAACCACGGTGGCCGCGCTGCTGGAGTCGCTCGGCTACCCGGACCGTGGCGTCGCGGTGGCGATGGACGACGCCGTGCTGCCCCGATCCCGGTGGAGCGCAACGCTTTCCGACGGTTCTCGGCTCGAGGTGCTGACGGCGGTGCAGGGTGGCTGAAACCAAACTCACCATCGGGGATCGCAGCTTCGCTTCGCGGCTGATCATGGGCACCGGGGGAGCGACCAGCCTGGCCGCCCTGGAGGAGGCGCTGGTCGCGTCGGGTACCGAGCTGACCACCGTCGCGATGCGGCGGGTCGACGCCGAGGGCGGTACCGGCCTGCTCGACCTGCTCAACCGGCTCGGCATCACACCGCTGCCCAACACCGCGGGCTGCCGCAGCGCGGCGGAGGCGGTGCTCACCGCGCAGCTGGCCCGCGAGGCGTTGAGCACCAATTGGGTCAAGCTGGAGGTGATCGCCGACGAGCGCACGCTGTTGCCCGACGCGGTCGAATTGGTCCGGGCGGCGGAGCAATTGGTCGACGACGGGTTCGTCGTGCTGCCCTACACGAACGACGACCCGGTGCTTTCCCGTCGGCTCGAGGACGCCGGGTGCGCGGCGGTCATGCCGCTGGGGTCGCCCATCGGCACCGGCCTGGGCATCACCAACCCGCACAACATCGAGATGATAGTCGCGCGCGCCGGCGTCCCGGTGGTGCTCGACGCCGGCATCGGCACCGCGAGCGACGCCGCGCTTGCGATGGAGTTGGGTTGCGACGCCGTACTTTTGGCTACCGCGGTGACCCGGGCCGCCGATCCGGCGACGATGGCGGCCGCGATGGCCGCCGCCGTCAACGCGGGCTATCTGGCCCGCCGTGCGGGGCGCATTCCCAAGCGCTTCTGGGCGCAGGCTTCCAGCCCTCAGCGATGAAACGCTATGTGGCGCTGGGCAGTTCGATGGCAGCCGGTCCCGGCATCAGGCCCCGCGCTGCAGGCGCTCCCTGGGGCTCGGGCCGGTCGGCGCGCAACTACCCGCACCTGGTCGCGCGGCGCTGCGGCCTGGACCTGGTAGACGTCACGTTTTCCGGCGCGACCACCGCGCACGTGCTCGCCGATCACCAGCGCGGCGCGCCACCCCAGATCACCGCGCTGAACGGGTCGGAAAGCCTGGTGACCATCACGATCGGCGGCAACGACGTCGGCTACATTCCGCTGCTGATGGCCGCGTCGTTGCCGCGCCCCGTCCGCCGGCTGCCACTGCTCGGTGCGCGCATTGTCGAACTGCTGGACCGCGACGCGCGGATCGAGGCGCTCGACGCGGTGTTCGAATCGTTGTGCGGGGTCGGACACGCGGTGCGCGAGCGCGCACCGCGGGCCCGGGTCCTATTCGTCGACTACCTGACCGTCCTGCCGCCCGCGGGTGCGCCGGCCGCGCCGCTTTCGCAAGCGGATGCCGATCTGGGCCGCCACGTGGCCGCGACACTGGAGCGGCTCACCGCCGACGCGGCGATCGCGACCGGCTGCGAGATCGTCGGGGCCGCCGCGGCCAGCCGCGAACATCACGCGTGGTCGGGTGACCCTTGGACCACGAGACCCGGTGTGCCGCTGCCGGGCCGAGCGGCGCCGTTGCACCCGAACGCGGCCGGGATGCGCGCCGTCGCCGAACTGGTGTCGGCGCTGTTGTGACGGGTCAGCCGTTCGTGCGCCACCACTGGTAGAGGGCATTGACGTCGGAGTTGGCCGCGGTGAGGTGGCCCAACACGTTCTTGGCGTCGGTGGTCCAGGTGAGCGTTGCGTAGTTCTTGTAGGTGCCGCAGGCGATCTGGCCGCCCGTCTGGCCGTTCTGCTTCCAGGTGCCCGGTGACTGCCCGGCGTCCCCGCACGCGGCCAGGGACACGTCCTTGATGGTGGAACTGAACGCGGCGCCCAGGTTGGTGCCGTTGGAGAACAGGGCGTAGACGCCGGAGCCGGGTCCGCTGGGGTCGGGGCTCTGCCCGCACAGGAGTTCGGCCAGTTCGCCGGATTCGGTCAGCTCCTGCGGCTTGCAGTTGTTGAGGCCGTAGCCCTTCGAGAGGTTGGCGGCCAGCGTGTTCATGTCGGCGGCGCTGCCCGTGTTGGGTTCCGCCACCGCGATGGCGCTACCGGCGAAAGCCAGACATCCGGTGAAAGCTGCGGCCGACGCGGCTCGCAGCGCGGTGGTGAGATGTGACATTTTCGTTGCCTCCCTGCGGTTGTTGGATGGGTGATGCAGAAAACTGTTGCCCCCCAACAGAAGTTTCAGCCGTTGGCCCGCCACCACTGGTACAGCGCCGCGGCGTCGGTGTTCGGCCCGCGGATATAGCTCAATGTGTTCTTGGCATCGGTGGTCCAGATGATCTCGGCGGCGTTCTGGTATGTCCCGCAGGCCACCTGACCGGCATTGCCGTTGCTCCCCTGGTGCCAGCTGGTGGGCGACTGGCCGCTGTCGCCGCACGTGCTCAGCGCGTCGTCCTTGATGCTGGCCTTGAACGAGCCGACCAGGTTTTCGCCGTTGTTGAACAGGATGTACTTGGCCTGCGCCGGGCCGCTCGGGTCGGGGTTCTGCCCGCACGCCAACGACGCCAGTTCGCCGGTGGTGATGCTCTGGGCCGTGCAGTTGTTCAGGCCGTAGCCCTTTGACAGCGATGCCGCAAGCGTGTTGACGTCCGACGCGTTACCGGTGTTCGCGGGATCCGCGGTGGCGGTTGCCGTGCCGGCGAAGGCGGCGCCGCCAGCGAGCGCCGCGGCCACGACGGCCCGCAACGCGTTGCTGAGATAGGACATCCCACGACTCCTCGGCGGTTGTCGAGCCGGCGTCGCTCACCGGAGAAACATGCTTCCGCTAAGTAGGGATCGTAGGGCTATGTCGTGACAAAGCAACACATTCCGCTGGCAATTGTCTGTCTGGGCATCCTTTTCGGTGACGCGGCACGGCGGGGCCGCATGCCGGCTAGTCCGAAAGCCGATGCCGCTCAGTCCCTTTCGTATGGTGCCTTGCCATCGGCGCTGGGCGGCGGAAGGGGCGGGCAGGAGAACGGCGGTTGAACGCCGCGCGACCGCCGCGACGTTCCGCGGCGGGTCGAAAGGGGATTTTCAAATTGCTGGTGCCGCCGCGACTGTGCTCGGGTATGGTTAGCACCGTTTCACGCCAGCTAACTTCTCGGGACTGGAGAATCCATGACACAGCCACCGGCACCGCCCCCTCCGCCGCCTGGTTACCCGCCGCAGCAGCCCGCCGGGCAAGCGCCGAATAACTATTTGGTGTGGTCCATCCTGGTGACGCTGTTCTGCTGTCTTCCGTTCGGGATCGTGGCCATCGTCAAATCCAGCCAGGTCAACGGGCTCTGGGCGCAGGGCCGTTACGCCGAGGCGCAGGCGTCCGCCGACAGCGCCAAGAAGTGGGTGATCTGGTCGGCGGTCATCGGCGTCGTCGTGGGCATCATCTACGGCATCCTGATGGCGGTCGGCGCGCTGAACACGAACACCAATGCGGCACTTGCCGCGATGTTCTAAGCCCGGTTCGCGACCATGGTGACCCGCCAAGGGTCGGCGCCGTCGAGCGTGGGCGCGCCACTGCTGGTGGCCGCGTCCGCGACGCTGATGTGCGCCGCCATCTGGGCGGGTGACCCGACTACTCCCAACGGTCCGCTGCCGGTGTGTCCCACCAAGGCGCTGTTGGGTATCGACTGTCCGGGATGCGGCAGCTTGCGCATGCTGTACTCCCTGATGCACGGCAACATCACGGCGGCCGCCAGGTTCAACGCCTTGGGCCTGGCGGCTGTCGTGCTCTTGGTGTGGGCGTACCTCGCCTGGACCTACGGGCGGCTCGCGGGCAGGCGGATACGCAGCTGGCAACACACTCGCTGGTCCGCCGTGGTGGCCATGGTGTTGGTCGGAGCGTGGTTTGTGGTGCGCAACATCCCCTTTGCACCGTTCAGCGCCCTGTACGTCTGATACCGCCGTGTCCTGATCCCGGCCGGTGGCACCGCGGTCTAACCTGGGGCGCGATGGTGAACAAATTCGCGACGGTACCTGCGGCGCTCGTCGTGGTCGCCCTGACCGCATTCTCGACCGGCTGCTTCCACAAGTCGGCAAACTCGCAACAGGCAACGGGCGACCCCGCCGCGGCGGCCCGGTTCGCCAGCGCCCTGCACGACAAAGTCACGAGCGACGCGATGATGGCGCACCTGGCAAAGCTCCAGGACATTGCCAACGCCAACAACGGTACCCGGGCGGTGGGTACCCCGGGTTACGAGGCCAGCGTCGACTACGTGGTTAACACGTTGCGCGGCAGCGGTTTCGACGTGCAGACCCCCGAGTTCTCGGCGCGGGTGTTCCACGGCGACAAGCCGGAGGTGACCGTCGGCGGTAAGCCGGTGGAGGCGCACGCGCTGGACTTCAGCCTCGGCACCCCGCCGGGAGGAGTGAGCGGTCCGCTGGTGGCCGTGCCCGCCAGCAACGGCCCCGGCTGCGCACCTCCGGATTACGGCAGCCTGCCGGTTCAGGGAGCCGTCGTCCTGGTGGACCGGGGCGGTTGCCCCTTCGCTCAGAAGGAAGACGCCGCGGCGCAGCGCGGAGCGGTCGCGATGATCGTCGCCGACAACGTCGACGAGCAACAGATGGGTGGCACGCTGGGCCCGGACACCAACGTCAAGATCCCGGTGGTAAGCGTCACCAAGTCGGTTGGCGTGCAATTGCGCACCCAGCCGGGGGGCGTCACCATCAAGCTGAACGCGAGCGTCCAGAGTTTCAAGGCGCGCAACGTGATCGCCCAGACCAAGACCGGCTCGACCACCAATGTCGTGATGGCCGGCGCCCATTTGGACAGCGTGCCGGAAGGCCCGGGCATCAACGACAACGGTTCAGGCGTGGCCGCGATATTGGAAACCGCTCTGCGGCTGGGTAATTCGCCACCGGTACGTAACGCGCTGCGGTTCGGCTTCTGGGGCGCGGAGGAACTCGGGCTGATCGGTTCGCGCAACTACGTCGAGTCGCTTGACTTGACCGGGCTCAAAAGCATTGCGCTGTATCTGAACTTCGACATGCTCGCGTCGCCGAACCCCGGCTACTTCACCTATGACGGTGACCAGTCGCTGCCCGCGGACGCTCGCGGCCAGCCGGTGGTGCCGGAGGGGTCGGCCGGCATCGAACGCACCCTGGTCGCCTACCTGAAGTCCGCCGGGAAGACCGCGCAGGACACCTCGTTCGACGGCCGTTCCGATTACGACGGATTCACCCTGGCGGGCATCCCCGCCGGCGGCCTGTTCTCCGGCGCCGAGGTGAAGATGTCCGCGGATCAGGCAAAGCTGTGGGGCGGGACCGCGGACCAGCCCTTCGACCCCAACTATCACCAGAAGACGGATACCCTCGAGCACATCGACAGGACCGCTCTGGGCATCAACGGCGGTGGCGTCGCCTACGCGGTGGGCCTGTACGCGCAGGACCTCGGCGGCCACAACGGGGTGCCCACGATGGAGGACCGCACGCGTCACGTGCTAACCAAGCCATGACCCGTCGGCTGCGCGCGGCAATGCTGCTGGTGACCTTGTTGCTGGCGTCGTGCACATCGGCGCGGCCGGGATCCCCGACTGCCGCACCGGATCTGGCGCACGGCCTGGCCGGCAAGGTGACCACCGAGGCGATGTTCACCCACCTGCGCGCGCTGCAGAACATCGCCAATGCGAACAAGGGCAACCGGGCCGACGGCACGCCGGGTTACGACGCCAGCGTCGACTACATCGCTAAAGCGTTGCGTGACAAAGGTTTCGAGGTGCTGACGCCGCAGTTCGACCGGCTCTACACCGTTTCCCCGGGCAGGCCGTCGATGACGGTGGCCGGCCGCAGCTACACCGTTGACCAGGCCTCGCTGCTGGTCCAGACGCCGCCCGGCGGACTCACCGGGCAGCCGGTCCGGCCCACCCAGCCGTCGGGCTGCGCGGCGGGCGATTATCCGGCCGTGCTGCCCAAGGGGTCGATCGCCGTCGTAGACGACACACGTTGTTCGGTGGTCGACAAGCAGAACAGCGCGGTGTCCAAGGGTGCGGCGGCGCTCGTCGTGCTCAGTGCGCCCGCCGGCCAGGGCGCCCCGCCCACCCTGTTCGCTCCCGGCTACTTCAAGCAGCTGACCGTCCCCGTCGCGGTCGCCAACCCGGCCACCGCCACCGCGCTCTCCGGCGCGACCGCGCCAATCCGCCTGGTGCTGGACGCCCAAAACGTCAAGATCACGTCACGGAACGTGCTGGCGCAGACCAAGACCGGCTCGCCGCACGACGTGATCGTGGTGGGCGCGCACCTCGACAGCCCCCGCGGCGGCCCTGGCATCAACGACGACGGAACCGGGGTGGCCGCGGTGCTGGAGACGGCGCTGCAGCTGGGCCCCCTGGCGCCCGTGAACAACGCAGTGCGGTTCGCGTTCTGGGGCGCCGACGAGGACGGGCTCAACGGCGTCATGGACTACGTGTTCGGCATGAACAGCGATCAGCTCAACGACATCGCGATGTACCTCAACTTCACCACGCTGGGTTCTCCCAACGCCGGCTTCTTCACCGAAGACGGCGATCAGTCCGGTCCGCCGTCGCCCGGGGTGACTTACGCGGACGTCCCCGACGGGTCGGCCGGCATCGAGCGCACCCTGGCCGGTTACCTGAACCTGGCCGGGAAGCGGCCCGCGGACATGCCGCTGAACACGCTCGCCGACTACCACCCCTTCATGGTCGCGGGCGTGCCGATCGGCGGCATGACGGCCGGGGCCTCGCAACCGAAGACCACCGTGCAGGCCCGGCTGTGGGGTGGGCAGGCCGGGGCCCCGTTCGACCCCAACTACCAAGGCCCCCGCGAAACCGTCGACACCGTCAACCGGGACGCCCTGGCCATCATGGGGTCTGGCGTCGGATACGCCGTAGGCAGCTATGCGGAATCCATCGGCGGCGTCAACGGCGTGCCACCGCACGACAAGCGGCATCGGACCCGGGTGCCATAACCGCTGCTCGGCGCCTTGTCGGGGGGCCGCGTTACACTCGAACACATGTTCGATACACGGCTACACGAGTACTGGGAGCCTCCCCGGTGTGAGCGATCCCGCGCGCTGGTGGAACGGATGTGCTCCTCGTGGCGGCTGGAGGCGCGGATGGTCGCGGACCGGCTGGACGCCATCGGGGAGTTGTTCGAGCTGCGCCGCGCCCAGCGCGGTGAGGAGTCGGATTGGGCGGTGGACACCTGGGCGGCGGTGGGGGCCGAGGTGGCCGCGGCGTTTCGGGTGAGCCTGGCGATGGCCGGCAGCTTCATGCGGTATGCGCTCGCGATGCGTGAGCGGCTGCCGCAGGTGGCCGAGGTGTTCCGCGCGGGCGACATCAGCTATCGGTTGTTCCAGACGATCGTGTACCGCACCGATCTGATCACAGACGCCGCCGTGTTGGCCGCCGTGGATGCCGAGCTGGCGATGCGTGCGGCGAGGTGGCCCTCCATGACCCGGGGCCGGTTGGCCGGCCAGGTGGACAAGATCGTGGCGAAGGCCGACGTCGATGCGGTGCGCCGCCGCGACCAGTCGCAGGCCGAGCGCTGGGTCGGGGTCGAGGATCTCGAGGGCGGCATGTCCGAAATCCACGGCAGCTTGTTCAGTCCCGACGCCCACGCGCTGGATCGGCGGCTGGATGCGTTGGCGGCCACGGTGTGTGAGCACGACCCGCGCAGCGCGGATCAGCGGCGCGCCGACGCGCTTGGGGTGCTTGCCGCCGGCGCGGATCGGCTGGGCTGCCGCTGCGGGCGCCCCGACTGCACGGCCGGAAAGCGGCCTGGCGCAACGCCGGTCGTCATTCACGTGATCGCCGAGCAGGCCAGCGTCGAGGGCGCCGGGTCGGCTCCGGCGTCGGAGGTGGGCGCGGACGCGCTGATCACCGCCGAGGTCGTGGCCGAGCTGGCCGGCTCGGCCAAGCTGGTGCCCCTGGGCGCCCCGGCCGAGGCGGAGCCGCGCTACACCCCGTCGAGGAGGCTGGCCGATTTCGTGCGGTGCCGGGACCTGACGTGTCGGGCCCCGGGTTGTGACCGCCCGGCCGTCGACTGCGACATCGACCACACGATCCCGTACTCCGAGGGCGGTGCGACGCACCCGTCGAACCTCAAATGCCTTTGCCGCCAACATCATTTGCTGAAAACTTTTTGGGGCTGGCGCGACGAACAACTGGAGGACGGCACCCTGATCTGGCGGCTGCCCGACGGACATACCTACGTCACCACCCCGGGCAGCGCGCTGCTGTTCCCCAGCCTGTGCGTGCCCACCGGTGACGCCCCGGCCCCCACACCCGTCGAGCGGTGTGGTGAGCGCACCGCGATGATGCCGCTGCGCACCCGCACCCGTGCCCAAAACCGGGCCCAGCGCATCGCCACCGAACGGCACCGCAACCGCCAAGCCCGGCTGGCCGCCCACCCCGTGGCGCCGGCCAGTTCGATACCCGCCGGCCCCGCGCCCCCAGACGATCCACCGCCCTTTTGACCGGGGCTCAACGGTTTACGGCGAGCTGACGGGCGGAAGAACACCCATCTGAGTCAGCACGCCGGCCATGTCGAAATAGACCTTCTCGCAGAGGAGGTGATCGCCGTCGAACTCGAAGATCCCGACTATCGGAATCTCGATGCGCCGTCCGGTCGGTGGGATGCCCGCCCATTCGCCGTTGTGGGTTCCCGTGATCAATCCTTCGCCGAATACCGCGTCGTCGGTGTGGCGCAGCTTGCCGAGGTCGGCGTGCAAGTCGGGAAGGCCGGCCATGAGCCCGTGCAGCAGCTCGCGAACGGCCTCCTCGCCGTCGCTGGGTACGCCGTTCACCTCGTAACGAGGTTGGGCAAAAGTAGCGATCGTCGCCTCGACATCGTGCCGGTTCTCGGCCGCAGCGTGTTGATTGACGATGGCTTCGCGGCGTTGGCGCAGGCTGGTGATGTCGTTGACCGCTGTCATGGTGGCCTCCTCGATTCCTCGACGGCCCCCCAGTTGAGCGCCACTTTAGAACACTTGCGACGCCCGTAGAGCAGCTTTGTCCTCAGAGCACTGCAGGTCTCGCCGGGCCTGCGCCGTCAAGGCATGTGCGGGTTCATCATTCGTCCGCAGCCCATCCCGCCGCGACCCATCATCTGCTGCATCATGGCCGGCATGCCCTGCTCCACGAAGCCGGTGACTTCGCGCGCGTGCGCTCGGATGACGTCGGTGAGGGCCGGGTCGTCGGTGGTCTCCTCGGCGATCACGCCCCCAGGGGTGAACGTCAGCTGCCGCCGGTAGCCGCCGGCACGACGGAACAGCGTCGGCAGGGTTTGGCTCATGCAGCTGACTTCGGTTCCCTGATCCAGGTGGGCGTACATGCTCGAGACGTGCGCCTGGAGTTGGGCGGTCAGATCCGGGGACGTCGATTCGGTGGTGGTGCGCACGCCGCCGGGAATGTCCTCGACCACCCGGCTGATTTCGCTGTGCCGCATGAACATGTCCATGTAGCGGTTCATGTCGATGTGACCGGCGCCCATGAAGCCGCCGCAGTCGGTGAGGCGGACTCCGGCGGGCCAGATGCCGCGACGCGCGTAGCGCAGACCCAGCACGCCGCCCGCACCCAGCGCACCGAACGCGGCAAGCGCCGCGCGCCGTGTCAAATTGGCCATCGTCACGTTCCTTCGGGACAGACTCCTCCACGCAATTGAGGCAATCTGACCAGACCCGCGAATCCCGTACTAGGGCCAATGGTCCCTACCCCCGGTGGGTATATGTGTGACATCGTCCTGGGCATGACTGAAACTCCTGAATCCAGCGTTGGGCCCGTGACCGGCAACCACGGGGACGGGCCGTACGCGCACAGTCGGCTGGGCCACGTGGCCGCATGGGTGGTCATCGTCGCCGGTGTGGTGTTCGTCGTCGCGGTCATCTTCTTCACCGGGCTGTTCTTGGGCTGGTCCTCGGGTGACCACTACGGCTGGCGCCACGGCTATGGCGGCGGCCGTGCCGGCACCTGCCCGATGATGCAGCCCGGCGGCATGATGGGGCCCGGCATGATCGGACCCGGCGGCATGATGGGGCCCGGCGGGATGGGACCCGGCGGGATGGGGCCCGGGGGCCCGGTGGGGCCTCAGCAGACGCCGGCACCGACGGCGCCGCGCCCCTAGCGGGCAACGCCCCTCAAACGGCGCCGTCGAGTTCGCTATTGCCATCGGACAAACCCACCCGGCGCTTCTCGTTCGACCACCGGTAAGCCGCCCGCAATCGCGCGCCCACGCGGCCGGCGCGGGCGTTCGACGGTGTTTTCATTCGGGCTGTCACGGTTAGCCAACCGCTCTAGAATGAGACGCTTTGGTCTGCCCTGTAGCCGGTCGGGATGAGGTTGGTATGAAGAGCCGTGCGCGCAATCGACGTCAGCAGGCCGGTGGCCGTCCGCGCAGGGCGGCCGCCTTGCTGAGGGCGGCGTTGAGCTGCGCGGCGGCGGCAATCGTGGTGGCGGGGTGTGCATCCTTCGTCGACGGGCGGGCGCTCTCGATGCTCAACGATCCGTTCCGGGTGGGCGGCTTGCCCGCGACCAACGGCCCCAGCGGCATCCGCTCGAACGCACCCGCCGCAACCGGCACCGTGGTCAACACGGACGACGGCGCGATCGACAAGTTGTCGTTGCTGTCGGTCAACGACATCGAGGACTACTGGAAGTCGGTGTACGGGCAGTCCCTGAAGGGAAGCTTCGTTCCCGTCGGAAAGATGGTGTCCTACAACTCGAAGGATCCGTCCAGCCCGATCGTTTGCCACAACGACACCTACAAGCTCGTCAACGCCTTCTACACGTCGCGCTGCAACCTGATCGCCTGGGATCGCGGGGTGTTCATGCCGGTCGCGCAACGGTACTTCGGCGACATGTCGGTCAACGGCGTGCTGGCCCACGAATTCGGCCATGCCCTGCAGAACATGGCGCATCTGGTGACCAAACGCGACCCCACGATCGTGCACGAGCAGCAGGCCGACTGCTTCGCTGGCGTCTACCTGTTCTGGGTCGCCGACGGCAAGTCGCCGCGGTTCACGCTCAGCACCGCCGACGGGCTCGACCATGTGCTGGCCGGGATCATCACGACCCGCGACCCCGTGATCGACAGCGAGAGCGAGAACGACGACGAACACGGATCCGCCCTGGACCGAATCAGCGCCTTCCAAATGGGTTTCATCAACGGGGCATCGGCCTGCGCGGGGATAGACAAGAAGGAGATCGAGCAGCGCCGCGGCGATCTGCCCAACGCTCTGCGCGTCGACAGCAGCACCGGAAACCCCGAGACCGGTGAGGTCCCGATCGACCAGGACACCCTGTCGACGTTGATGGAACTGCTGGGAAAGATCTTCTCCCCGAAGAGCCCGCCGGCGCTGTCTTACCAGGCTGCCGATTGCCCCGACGCCAAATCCAGCCCGCCGGCTTCCTATTGCCCGTCCACCAACACGATCGTGGTCGACCTGCCAAAGCTCGCGGCGATGGGCAAGGTCGCCGACGAGAACGAGCAGACCCTGCCGCAGGGCGACGACACCGCCCTATCGGTCGTGATGTCGCGGTACGCGCTCGCCGTGCAGCACGAACGCGGGCTGGCCATGCAGAGCCCGTGGACCGCGCTGCGCACGGCGTGCCTGACCGGCGTGGTGCACCGCAAGATGGCCGAACCGATCGAGCTGTCGTCGCAGAAGCAGTTGTTGCTGACGGCCGGTGATCTCGACGAGGCGGTGGCCGGGTTGCTCACCAACCATCTCGTCGCCAGCGACGCCGACGGCACCAGCGTGCCCGCCGGTTTCACCCGGATAGCGGCGTTCCGCGGCGGCGTGACCGGCAACATGGACGCCTGCTACTCCCGCTATCCGGGTTGACCGGAAGGCCGTCGGAGTCAACCGATCTCGTCGAGCCTGGGAATGACGTCGTCGCCGAGTCGCCGGATGAAGCCGACGGGATCGGGGTTGCCGGGGAATGGGCCGGCGTTGACCATCTCGACGCCCAGTTCGGCGAAGCGCTCGACGGTCCTGAAGTACCCGTCGAGGTCGTTGAACGGATTCACGAAGAGGCCCAACGTCTTTCGGATCTCGCCCGGGTCCCGTCCGACGGTTTCGCAGTGGCGGTTCAGCACCTCGATCTTGTGCTTGAGCTCGTCGGGATCGGTCACGGTGCTGTTCCAGATGTCGGCGTACTGCGCGACCAGCCGTAGCGTCTTCTTTTCGCCGTCGCCGCCAATCAGGATCGGCGGTCGCCGAATCGGTTGCGGCTCACAGATTGTCTCGGCCAACTGGTAGTGCTTGCCCCGGTAGGGCCCGTTGTCCTCGCTCCACATCTGACGGCAGATCTGCAGCGTCTCTTCGAGCATCTCGAAACGCCGGCTCACCGGCGGATAGGGGAAGCCGAGGGCGAGGTGCTCGCGGTCGTACCAGGCCGCGCCGAGCCCCAGCGCCGAGCGGCCCTGCGACAGCACGTCAAGCGTGGTGACCGCCTTGGCCAGCATTCCCGGGTATCGATACGTGACGCCGGTGACAAGCAGGCTCAGGTCGATCTTGGTCGTCTGTCCGGCCAGGAAGCCCAGTGACGTGTAGCCCTCGAGGAACGGGTCCTCCGCCCGTCCCATCGCCTCCATCTGAAAGAAATGGTCCGCCAGCGTGAACAGCGTTGCGCCGCCCTGTTCGGCGGCCTTGGCCGCATCGGCCAGCGTCGGACCCAGCGCCGCTGGGTCGCCGGGCAGGAAATCGATGAAGTGCACACCTAATTGCATAGCAGCCCTTGCCCTTTCATTACTCGGTCAAGCGCTCGAGCAGCGTCAGCGCATCGAGGATGACGCGACGCTCGCGTTCGGAATACCGCTCGTGGATGGCGCGCGCCAGCCACTCCTCGCGGACCTGCCGGTTGCTCTCCGCGCGTCGCCGGCCCGTTGCGGTCAACGAAATCAGTTGCCGCCGGCCGTCTTCCGGGTCGGGCGTGCGCTCGATGAGCCCCCGCTGCTCGAGGGCGGCCACTATCGTGGCCATGGATTGTGGACGCACCCGTTCGGCCGCAGCCAGGACACTCGCCGATGAGGCCCCCTCTTTCCAGAGCCGGTTCAGCACCGCGGTCTGCGAGGGAGTCAGGTCGTCGTCGGTGGCGAGTTCCCTCAACTGACGCCGCAGCCGGCTGAACACCACCCGCAGGTCGCGGGCCGCCGCGGCCGCGGACTCCGCGATGCCGTCCACAACGCCAGTCTAGACTGATCAGCCCAGACTGTCTAATTCCGCCCGAGCAACTGGAGGGCGGCCTCGACCGCCAGCGCCGCCACGTTCAGCGTCTTGGACCGCAGATCGTGCCGGGCGCCGGCGATCTCGACGACCGCCGTGGTGCCGGTGACCAGTGCGGCGGCGGCGCGCAGCTCCTCGGGCGTGCCGAAGGGGTCCGACGTCCCGTGCGTGAAGACGGTCGGCACCCTGATGTCGGGTAGGTGCTCGGTGCGCGCTCGCTCCGGCTTTCCCGGCGGATGCACCGGGTACGAGAACAGCGTCAACAGGTCCACGGAAGCCTCCCGGTCGGCCACCACCATGGACGTCTGCCGGCCGCCATAGGAATGTCCGCCTGCGATCAGCGGACCCTCTGTGAGGTCGCGGCACAGCGTGATCGCCTCGACGATTCCGGCGCGGTCGGCGGCCGCCGAGCCGGACGGCGGTCCGCTGGGGCGGCGTCGCCGGTAGGGCAGGTTGTACCGGACCGCGAGCCAGCCGCGCCGCGCCCACTCCTCGCAAACCTGTTGCAGCAGCGGCGAATCCCGGTTGCCACCCGCGCCGTGGGTCAGTACCACCACACCCGCGGCGGGCCGATCGGGTTCGTGCGCCACACCGGCGATCCGGTCCAGGTTCATGACAACCGAAACAGTGGTGAGACGGGCCCGTGTCCATGGCCCAACGGATAGGAGGCGCGCAGGCACTCGGTGACCCACCGCTTCCCGAACCCGACCGCGTCGGGCACGGAATAGCCGTGCGCCAGCGCGCACGCGATCGCGGTGGCCAGCGTGTCGCCGCCGCCGTGGTCGTTGCCGCCGGGCAGCCGCTCGGCGTCGAACTCATACCAGGACGCACCGTCGTAGAGCAGGTCACAGCTGCGATCCGACGACCGCAGGTGGCCGCCCTTGACCAGTGCCCACCGCGGCCCCAGCGCGTGCAGGGCCTTGGCCGCCTCGCGCTGAGACCCCACATCCACGACGTCGACGCCCACCAGCAGCCGCACCTCGTCGAGGTTCGGCGTCACCAGCGTGGCCAGCGGAAACAATTGGTCGCGAAGCGAATCCAGCGCCGACGCAGCCAGCAACGCGTCGCCGTGCATGGACGCGCACACCGGATCGACGACGAGCGGGACCGTCAGACCCAGCCGGCGCCAGGCGGCGGCCACCGCGCCGATGATGGTTGACGACGCCAGCATCCCGGTCTTGGCGGCCTGCACGCCGATGTCGGTCACCACCGCCTCGATCTGGGCGGCCACGACATCGTCGGGCACCTCGTGAAAGCCCTTGAC
>NZ_LZJJ01000424.1:0-8420 GCF_001667625.1 Mycobacterium sp. E1715 | reverse complement strand
CCACCCGACGGATGGTGCCCAGCGCGCGGCGCGCGTCGCTGACGGTGAACGGCTACGGCCCGCCGCCGGGATACGGCCCGCCGCCCGGGTACGGCCCGCCGCCCGGGTACGGCCCGCCGCCCGGGTACGGCCCGCCGCCCGGGTACGGCCCGCCGGCGTGGCAATCCGGCCCCCGTGTTCCGGCAGCGGTCAAACCCGGCATCATCCCGTTGCGGCCACTCACCCTGGGTGACATCTTCAACGGCGCGGTCGGTTACGTCCGCGCCAATCCGAAGGCCACGCTGGGGCTGACGACCGTCGTGGTGGTGGTCATTCAGATCGTGACGAAACTCGCCGTGTACGGGCCGCTGGCGGCCTACGGCAGGTTGAGCACCGACCACGCGAAGGAACTGACCACCGGGGTCATCGGCGCCTGGTTGACGTCGATGAGCGCCGGCGTCCTGGTCGCCTGGCTAGGCGGCATGCTGTTGTCCGGGATGCTCACGGTCATCGTCGGGCGGGCGGTGTTCGGCTCGCCGATCACCATCGGCGAGACGTGGGCCAGGATCCGTGGGCGCCTGCTGCCCCTGTTCGGTCTGGCCCTGCTGGAGGGGGCCGCCCTGGCGGTCGTCGCCGGGCTGGTGATCGTGGTCATCGCGGTGCTGGCGGCCATCGGCAACGCCGCGGCGGCGGTCGTGCTGGGTCTGCCGCTGGTGCTGGCCGTGATCGCGCTGTTGATGTACCTGTACACGGTGGTGTTGTTCGCGCCCGTGCTGATCGTGCTGGAGCGGCTCCCGGTCCTGGACTCCATCACCCGATCATTCGCTCTGGTACGCAACGGCTTCTGGCGGGTGCTGGGCATTCGGCTGTTATCACTGCTGGTGACGTCCGTCATCGCGGGGGCGGTCGCGGTGCCGTTCGAGATCGCCAGCAAGTTCTTCCTGGTCAGCACGGCGACCGCGGCTTTCATTGCCAGCACCGCGGTGGCGTCGGTGGGCGCCGCGATCGGCGAGATCATCACCGCGCCGTTCAACGCCGGCGTCATCGCTCTGCTCTACACCGACCGCCGGATCCGCGCCGAAGCCTTCGATCTGGTGCTGCAGACCGGCGCCGCGGGCGGCCCCTACGCGACCGAGTCCACCGACAACCTGTGGCTGACACGGCCGGTCTGAGGACGAGCTGACCGTGCCCTCCATCGACATCGACCGCGATGCCGCCCATCAGGCGGCGCAGGACGAACTCAGCAAGCCGATCTACTCCAAGGGTTCGGCCGGGCAGCAGATGGCCGAGTGGCTCAACGAGATCATTTACCGGCTGCTGCAGAAGACCGCCTCTTTCCCCGGCGGGTGGCTCACGGCCACCGTCCTTTTCATCATGCTGGCAGGTGGGGCCGTACCCGGGTGGGGGGCCGTAACCCGGTGGCGGGCCAACCGGATAGCCAGGCGGCGGCGCGGTCACCGTGTTCCGCGTTGTTTGCGGGCGGGCCCGTCGTTCGTCATGGGCTCCATCCTGTCGGTGGTCCGGGCATTTCTCAATCATGGCCAGGCGGTCGGCGCGTAGCGTCTCTGGCATGGCCGAACTCAAATCCAGGCTGCGCGCCGACCTGACCGACGCGATGAAGAGCAAGGACAAGCTGCGCACGGCGACCCTGCGCCTACTGCTCGCCGCGATCCAAACCGAGGAAGTCTCCGGCAAACAGGCCAGGGACCTCTCCGACGACGAGGTGATCAAGGTGCTGGCACGGGAATCCCGCAAGCGGGCCGAATCGGCGGAGATCTACACGCAGAACGGCCGCGGGGAGCTCGCCGCCAACGAGCACGCCGAGGCGCGGATCATCGACGAATATCTGCCGACGCCGCTCACCGAGGCCGAACTGGCCGACGTCGCCGACACGGCGATCGCCCAGGTCGCCGAGGACATCGGCGAGCGCCCGAGCATGAAGCAGATGGGCCTGGTGATGAAGGCGGCCACCGCGATCGCGGCCGGCAAGGCCGACGGAGCCCGATTGTCGGCGGCGGTCAAGGAGCGGCTGTAGCCAGCACCACCCGGGTGCCGTCCGGGGCCCGCCTGGTCACGCGGCGGGCGTCGAGCTGCTCCAGCAGCGGGACCGCCACCCGCCGGGTGGTGCCCAGCGCGCGGCGCGCGTCGCTGACGGTGAACGGCTGCGGCAGCCCGGCGAGGACGCCCGTCGCCCGCTCCAGCGCGCCGGCCCCCAGCACGACGCCGTCGGCGATCCGGGCCAGCCGCCCGGCGCGCACCGCCGCGGCCAGTTCCCGGGGCCCGAGCTTGAGCTCGGCCAGTTCGTCGGCGTCCGGTGCCCGAAAGGGCTCGGCGGCCAGCCACTCCTCGACGGTCCGAACGGCCTTGTCCACGCGGGCCGGCAGGCCCGCACCCGGCGAACGAACCACCCCGTCGGCCACCTGCAGTCCGGTGCCCTCAAGCAGCGTCGGCAACAGTTCGGCCGCGGGCACCCCGGCCTGCTGCCGCAGCGTCTCCAGCGGCATCCCCGCCGCGACGTCGTGGTCGTCCGCCCAGAGCCGAACCGCCGCGGTCGCACGCTCGCGCCGCCCGGCCCACCACTCGGGATCCACCACCCAGTCGCCCACCCGCTGACCGACCGGCGGCAGGCCCATCGCCCGAAGTTCGGTCGCCCGCGCGCAGGCGGGCGGGCGAGCCCGGCCGGTCGCCAGCTCCGCCGCCCGCTCCCGCGCGGCGCCCCGACGACGCAGCGCAGGCGGCCGGACGTCGAGCACTTCGATCCCCGCCGCGATCCGGTGTTCGCCCGCGTCGCGCAACAGCCCGACATCCCCCACGCGCAGCGCCAGGGGCCTCGCCAGCCGCAGCCGGGCCGAGCCCGCCCCCAGCGGACGAACCTGCACCGGCACGGCCGCGGACCCCACGTGCAGCACCAGCTGCCGGTGCAGCGCCCCCGCCGACCGCAACCCGACGTCAATCTCCGTCGCATCGAGCCATACGCCCGGCGTCCGGACGGTGTCGCCGCGACCGATGTGCTGGCGGTCGACTCCGCGCAGGTTCAGCGCGACGCGCGCCACCGGCCCGACCGCCGCCTGGTCGCGGCCCAGCGATTGCACCCCGCGAACCGTCACCCGCTCACCGGCGTGCTCCAGCTCGTCGCCGACCCGTACCGTGCCGGCGGCCAGGGTGCCGGTCACGACGGTGCCCGCGCCCCGGACGGTGAAGCTCCGGTCCACCCACAGCCGCACGTCGGCGTCCGGGTCCGGGACCGGCAGCCGGTCGGTGAGCGCCAGCAGCTCCGCGCGAACCCGCTCCAGGTCGGTGCCGAGCGCGACGGGAGCGTCGGCAAGCGAGGTGGCGGAGAGTTTCTCGCGCGCCTGCTCGATGGCCCGGCCGGGGTCGGCGAGGTCGGCCTTGGTGATCACCAGCAGCCCGTGGCGGACCCCGAGGGCGTGCAGCGCGGCGAGGTGCTCGTCGGACTGTGGCATCCAGCCCTCGGTGGCGGCGACGACGAACACGACCGCCGGCACCGCGCCGACGCCGGCGAGCATGTTCGCCACGAACCGTTCGTGCCCGGGCACGTCGACGAACGCCAGCTGCCGGCCGCCGATCTCGGTCCACGCGAAGCCGAGGTCGATGGTCAGGCCGCGACGCCGCTCCTCGGCCAGCCGGTCCGGCCACATGCCGGTGAGCCGGTGCAGCAGGGTCGACTTGCCGTGGTCGACGTGCCCGGCGGTGGCTAGGACGAACATGCCCGCACCGCCGCGGCCAGCAGCGCGTCGTCCTCGGGCGCAACCGTGCGCAGGTCGAGCAGGCAGCGGCCCGCCTCCAGCCGCCCGACGACGGGTGGGCTGGCGGCGCGCAGGGCGGCGGCGTACGACTCGGGCAGGCTCACGGCGGCGCTGGGCAGCCGCACGTCCGGGGCCCCGCCGCCGCCGACGGCCGCGACGCAATCCACCGCCTCGGCGCCCGGCAGCGCGGCGGCCAAAGTCGCGGCGCGGGCCCGCAATCCGCTCAGGTCGGCGACCAACGCCTCGGCCACCGGCGGGGGCGGGCCGGTCAGGGTGGCTTCCAGCGCGGCGAGGGTGAGTTTGTCGACGCGCAGCGCGCGTGCCGCCGGGTGGCGGCGCAGCCGCTCGATGAGCTCGGCGTCGCCCAGCAGCAGGCCGGCCTGCGGGCCGCCGAGGAGTTTGTCGCCGCTCGCGGTGACCAGGTCGGCGCCGTCGCGCAGCGTCGACGTGGCGTCGGGCTCGTCGGGCAGGACGGGGTGTGGGGACAGCAGCCCGGAGCCGATGTCGACCACCAGGGGCACACCCAGCTTCGCCAACTCCGCGACGGACACCGCCGAGGTGAACCCGGTGACGTGGAAGTTGGACGGGTGCACCTTCAGGACGAAGCCGGTCTGCGGCCCGATCGCCTCCGCGTAATCGCGCAGGCTGGTGCGGTTGGTGGTGCCGACCTCGCGCAGCCGCGATCCGGCGCTGGCCAGTAGCTCGGGGATGCGGAACCCGTCGCCGATCTCGACCAGCTCGCCGCGGCTGAGCACGATCTCCTTGCCGGGCGCCAGCGTCAAGGCCGTCAGCAGCAGCGCGGCGGCATTGTTGTTCACTACGTGCACGCCGCCGGCGGTGGGCACCGCCCGCGCCAGCGCGGCCAGGGCGGCCCGCCCCCGACGGCCGCGGCGGCCGGTGGCCAGGTCCAGCTCGACGTCCGTGGTCCCGGCCGCGGCGACCACCGCGTCGACGGCGGCCCGCGACAGCGGCGCCCGGCCCAGATTCGTGTGCACCACCACTCCGGTGGCATTGATGACGGGCCGCAGGCTCGACGCGGTGCTGGGAAGTGCCGCGATGGCGTGCTCGGCGACGCGCTCGGGCTCGATCTCCCCGGCGCGCGCCCGCCGCTGCGCCTCGGCGATCACGGACTTGACCAGGGCGCGGCCCAACACCCGCTGCGCTTCGGCCAGGCGCGGATCGGCCAGCAGTGTGTCGGTGCCCGGCACCCGCCGGCGCGGGTCGCTCATGCCTGGCTCGGAGAAGTATGGCGGAGGCGGACGGGAATCGAACCCGCCAGCGGCAGCGTCTGCCGTTCGACGGTTTTGAAGACCGCGCCGGTCACCAGACCGGACACGCCTCCTCGGACCATAGGGACAAGTATGGACGCGTGACTTATCGACTGACCCAGTACGCCCACGGTGGCGGGTGTGCCTGCAAGATCCCGCCCGGTGAGCTGGAGGACATCGTGCGCGGGCTGGGGGTGAGCGCGCCGCGCGATCCGGTCGGTGAGTTGCTGGTGGGTCTGGACCACGGCGACGACGCCGCGGCGGTGCGCATCGAGCGCGACACGGCCCTGATCGCGACGACCGACTTCTTCACGCCGGTGGTGGACGACGCCTACGACTGGGGACGCATCGCCGCCACCAACGCGCTGTCGGACGTCTACGCGATGGGCGGGCGTCCGGTGGTGGCGGTCAACCTGCTGGGCTGGCCGCGCGACGTGCTGCCGTTCGAGCTGGCGGCCGAGACGCTGCGCGGCGGGTTGGACGTCTGCGGCCTGGCCGGCTGCCACCTCGCCGGCGGGCACAGCGTCGACGACCCGGAGCCGAAGTACGGCCTGGCCGTCACCGGGATCGCGGACCCGAAGCGGTTGCTGCGCAACGATTCCGGCAAGCCCGGCACGCCGCTGTCACTGACCAAGCCGCTCGGCGTCGGGGTGCTCAACAGCAGGCACAAGGCCACCGGCGAACGCTTCGAGCAAGCGATCGAGGTGATGACCACGCTGAACGCCGACGCATCCGCGGCGGCGCTGGCGGCCGGCATCGAATGCGCCACGGACATCACGGGTTTCGGGTTGCTCGGACACCTGCACAAGCTGGCGCGGGCGAGCGGGGTGACGGCCATCGTCGATTCCGCGGCGGTGCCCTATCTGGACGGGGCGCGGGAGGCCCTGGCGGCGGGGTACGTCAGCGGCGGCACGCGACGCAACCTCGACTGGGTGGCCCCGCACGTCGACTTGTCCGGGGTCGGCGAGGAGGACGCCCTGCTGCTGGCCGACGCCCAGACGTCGGGCGGGCTGCTGATCGCCGGTGAGATTCCGGGCGCGACCGTGATCGGTGAGCTGGTGCCCCGCGGCGAGCACACGATCGTGGTTCGTTGAGCCGGCGGGGTTTCATGCGCGCGCACTAGGGTAGAGGCCATGGCTATGCGCAAGCTTTTCCTGGAGTGGCCCGTCGTGCGTCAGCTGCGGTCGGGGGACAAGCTCGGCCGCGGGTCGGCGGTCACCTCGAAACGGACCCGCGCCGTCACGCCGCGCACGACGACGGCCGACCGGGTGGTGCAAAGCATCTGTCCGTACTGCGCGGTCGGCTGCGGGCAGCGGGTGTATGTCAAGGACGAGCGGGTGGTGCAGATCGAGGGCGACCCGGATTCGCCGATCTCGCGAGGCCGCCTGTGCCCCAAAGGCGCTGCCAGCGAGCAGCTGGTGAACTCGCCGGGCCGGCAGCTGCACGTGCTCTACCGCGCGCCGCGGGCGACCGAATGGCGGCCGCTGGACCTAGACACCGCCATCGACATGGTGGCCGACCGCTTCGTCGAGGCCCGCCGCCACGCCTGGCAGGACATCGACAAGAAAGGCCATCCGCTGCGGCGCACCATGAAAATCGCCGCACTTGGCGGCGCGACACTGGACAACGAAGAGAACTACCTCATCAAAAAGCTCTTCACCGCCGCCGGTGCCATTCAGATCGAGAACCAAGCTCGTATTTGACACAGCTCCACGGTTCCCGGTCTGGGGACCTCCTTCGGGCGCGGTGGCGCCACCCAAACACTGCAAGACATGGCCAACGCCGACTGCATCGTCATCCAGGGCTCCAACATGGCCGAGTGTCATCCCGTCGGGTTCCAATGGGTCGAGGAGGCGAAAGCGCGCGGCGCCAAAGTGATTCACGTCGACCCGCGCTTCACCCGGACGTCGGCGGTCTCCGACAAGCACATTCCGATCCGGGCCGGCTCGGACGTGGTGCTGCTCGGCGCACTGATCAACCACGTCATATCTCGCGATCTGTGGTTCAAAGACTACGTCGTCGCGTACACCAACGCGGCCACCCTGATCAACGAAAATTACCGGGACACAGAGGATTTGAACGGCCTATTCTCCGGCTACGATCCGGAGACGGGGCAGTACGACACATCGACCTGGGCCTACGCCGGTCAAGAAGAGGACGAACGCCATCAAGAGCACGGCGCCAGCGCGTCCGCTCGCGCTGCCGGCGATGCGCACGGTAGCGGCGGCCCACCCCTGCCGCACGCTCGCGTGCAGCGCGACGAGACCCTGCAGCACCCCCGCACGGTGTTTCAGATCGTCAAGCGACATTACGCGCGCTACACGCCGGAGATGGTGCGTGACGTGTGCGGCATCAGCACTGAGGACTTCGACTACCTGGCTCGCTCCATCGTCGAAAACTCCGGGCGCGAGCGCACCACCTGCTTCGCGTACGCCGTCGGCTGGACCCAGCACACGCTCGGCGCCCAGTTCATCCGCACCGCGACAATCCTGCAGCTGCTGCTCGGTAACGTCGGTCGCCCGGGGGGCGGCATCATGGCGCTGCGCGGGCACGCCACGATCCAAGGGTCGACCGACATTCCGACGTTGTTCAACCTGCTGCCCGGCTACCTCTCGATGCCCAAGGCCGGTGTGCACGACACCTTCCGGGACTACATCGAAGCTGTCGGACCGAAGAACCAGAAAGGTTTCTGGGCCGACGCGGACACCTACATCGTCAGCCTGCTCAAGGCGTGGTGGGGTGACGCCGCCCGCGCCGACAACGACTGGGCCTACGACTACCTGCCGCGGCTCTCCGGCCCGCATGGCACCTACCAAACGGTCATGTCGATGCTCGACGACGAGGTCGACGGCTACTTCCTGCTCGGCCAGAATCCGGCCGTCGGATCCGCGCACGGCCGCCTCCAGCGCATGGGCATGTCGCACCTGAAGTGGTTGGTGGTCCGCGATCTCAACATGATCGAGTCGGCCACATTCTGGAAGGACGGTCCGGAGATCGCCTCGGGCGAGCTGAAGACCGAGGACATCGAGACCGAGGTGTTCTTCTTCCCCGCGGCTACGCACGTCGAGAAGGCCGGCTCGTTCACCCAGACCCAACGCCTGGTGCAGTGGCGGCACAAGGCGGTCGAGCCGCCCGGCGACTGCCAGAGCGAGTTGCAGTTCTTCGTCGAGCTGGGCAAGCGAATCCGCCAGCGGCTGGCCGGCTCCACGGACGCGCGCGACCGCCCCCTGCTGGATCTGACCTGGGACTATCCCACCGACGAGCACGGCGAGCCCGACCCCACCGCGGTGCTGGCCGAGATCAGCGGCTGTTACCTGAGCGGCCCCAAGGCCGGCCAGCCCGTGCCGGGGTATACCGAACTGGGTGCCGACGGATCGACGTCGTGCGGATGCTGGATCTATTCGGG
>NZ_LZJJ01000423.1:0-979 GCF_001667625.1 Mycobacterium sp. E1715 | reverse complement strand
ACCTGGGGCTGGTGGAATTCGCGGCCAACGCGTCGCTGCTGGTCTCCCCGACCACCAACCGCGAGGCGGTGAAGGCGGCGATCGACAGCCTGAAGCCGGCCCCCAAGACCGCGACGGGCGAGGGCCTGTTCACCGCCCTGCACGCGGTGAGCGCCCTGGCCATCACGGGTGGCGACACCCCGCCCCCGGCCCGCATCGTGCTGCTGTCCGACGGCGCGGAGAACGTGCCGCTGGACGCCAACGCCCCGCAGGGGGCGTTCACCGCCGCCCGGGCCGCCAAGGCCGCGGGCGTGCAGATCTCGACCATCTCCTTCGGGACGCCGTACGGCACCGTCGAGTACGAGGGCGCCACCATCCCGGTTCCCGTAGACGACCAGACGCTGCAGAAGATCTGCGAGATCACCGACGGCCAGGCGTTCCATGCCGACAGCCTGGAGTCGCTGAAGAACGTCTACTCGACCCTGCAGCGCCAGATCGGGTACGAGACCGTCAAGGGCGACGCCAGCCTCGCGTGGATGCTGCTGGGGGCGGTCGCGTTGGCCGGCGCGATCCTGGCCGGCCTGTTCCTGAACCGCCGGCTGCCGTCCTGACGATCAGACCGGCAGCCGCCGGTTGATCAGCAGCGCCAGCGCCGTCGCGATCAAGGCGGTGATCACGCCCAGGCGCAGCCACCCGGCGCTGCCCGGCCCGGCCACGGTGCGATAGCCGATGTCCTTCTCGATGGCGTTGTAGCTCTTGTTGAGCTCGGCGATGTTGCTGGCGGTGTAGGACTGCCCGCCGGACAGCTTGGCGATCGTCTTCATCTGGTCCGTCGAAACCGGGACGGCCACGCGCTGCCCGTCCATCTCGATCTCGCCGGTCTTGGTGCCGAACGAGATCGTCGAGATGGGCACCCCCTCGTCCCGGGCCAGCCGCGCCGCCGTGTAGACCCCGTCGTGCGGGTCGCTGGGATTGGACGGCTTGTTCTCCCCGCCGTCGG
>NZ_LZJJ01000422.1:0-9000 GCF_001667625.1 Mycobacterium sp. E1715 | reverse complement strand
GGCTGGGCGACCCGACCACGGCGCCCGCGGAAGCGTGGACCACCGCGGCGCTCGCCAAGGCGGCGGCCGGCGATGCGGCGGCCACCTGCGCGAGAACCGCGGTGCAGGTGCACGGGGCGCTCGGGCAGACCTGGGAGCACGACGCCCACCTCTACGTCCGGCACGCATCGCCGGCCGCCGCCTTGGCGAGCGCCGCGGTGGTCCACGCTTCCGCGGGCGCCGTGGTCGGGTCGCCCAGCCGGGCCGCCGCGGCGTAGGTGAGACTGCGGGCGCGCTCCAGCCCGACGTAGTTGTCGGCCAAAGCGTGCTTGATCCCCTGGAACGCGCCGATCGGCGTGCCGAACTGGCGGCGCGTCTTCGCGTGCTCGACGGCCCGGTTCAAGGCGGCGCTCGCCGTGCCGACCAGGTCGGCGGCCGCGGCCACCAACGGCGCCGTCAACGCTCGCTCGGTGTCGACCGGTGCGATGGCCAGCGGCTCGGCGTCGACCTCGACGTCTGCCAGCGGCTGCGCGGGGTCGGTCGACTCGCCGGGGATGACGGTCACCCCGTCGCCGCAGCGCGCGACCGCCACCACGGCGCCATCGGGGGCGGTGTCGGCCCGCGCCAGCGTGACGAGCAGCTCGGCGCGCGACAGGTTGGGGACCGCGACCGCCCGTCCGCGCAGGCGCCCGGCGCGCAGCGTCATCGGCGCCCCGGGCAGCCGAGATCCCTTGGCGTGCACGGCCAGGGTGGCGACCACGCCGCCGGCGATGTCGTCGAGAACCGCGTCGAGGCCCGCGTCGCGTAACGCGCCGGCGGCCAGCCCGACACTGCTCAACAGCGGGATCGGCGCGATGGCCGCACCGCATTCCTCGAGCACCAGCGCGAGCTCAACCGGTCCGTAGTCGCCGGTCCCCGGGGCGGCCAATTCCGTCCAACCGAGGTCGACGACCGTCTTCCACAGCGTCCGCCACCGCTCCGGATCCGTCATCGCCTGCCGGGCGGAGTCGGGCGGGCACTCGGCACGCAGGATGTCGCGCACGGTCTCGCGCAGCGACAGCTGCTCCGCGTTCAGTCCAACATCCATAAGACCCCTAACATAATAAAAATAGTAAACTAGCGGCCCGGTCCGCAATCGCACGGGAATAGACGCATAGGTGGGCGCATGGTCGAGTGGTATTTGTTCCTGCCGCAGGTTCGGCTGTCGGCGGCCGACATCGTGGAGCGGGCCCGCCACGCGGAGGGCAGCGGCTTCGACGGCCTGGCGTTCATCGACCATCTGGAGGCGCCGGGGTTGCCCGACGAAAGCATCTGGGAGGCAATGGGGATTGCCGGCTGGGTGGCGGCCAAGACGGAGCGACTGCGGATCGGCCACCTGGTGCTGTGCGACGCGTTTCGCCATCCCGCCGTGCTGGCCAAACAAGCCGTCACTTTGTCGGACGCATCCGAGGGCCGGTTCGATCTGGGCCTGGGTGCGGGATCCTGGCCCACGGAGTTCACCAGATTCGCTGTGGGTCAGCAGGATCCGAAGGCCAGGGTCGCACAGCTTGGGCGCCATCTGGAGCTGATCCGGGAATACTGGGGCGACGGGGCGGGGGATACCGTGCAGTCCCCGCGCAGGACCCATCCGATACCGCTGGTCTTGGGTGGAACGGGACCGCGGATGATGGAACTCGTTCGCAGGCATGCGGATTGGTGGAATGTGCCGGCAAACCACCTCGACCGGCTGCCCAAGCTGGCCCCGGAAGCGGGGTCCGCCCGGGTATCGATCCAGCAGATGGTGGGATTTGTCCGGGCCGCCAGCGATCCGAAGGCCGTGCGCGAGGTGAGCTTCCGCCGATTCGGCAACCTGGGCTCGGGCCTGGTGTGCGGCGACGCCGACGAGTTGATCGGTCACTTCGACGGTCTGTCCGCTCAGGGGGTCGAGCGGTTCTACGTGTGGTTCACCGACTTCGCGAAGCCTGATTCCCTGCACGAATTCGGCGAATCGGTGATCAAGGCGTTCCCTGGCGGCGCCGCCGCGCCTCGGTAGGAACGACCGGCGGCCGGGCGAACGGCCCGCGCTGCACCGCGCTGAGCCGGACCTCCGGCAGGTCAAGGGACGGGTCGACGGTGTCCAGCCACGCGACGGCGTCCGCGACATCGGACACCCGAATCGCGTACATCTCGAAGGGGACGTCCTGCAGCATCTCGGTTTCCACCGGTCCCGGTGTCACGATGTGCACGGCGATGCCGTCGCGGTCGACCTCCAGGGCCAGGGCGCGGGCGAACGCGTTCATGCCGGCCTTGGACGCCGAGTAGGCGGTGCGGGCCATCATCGGTTCGTGCGCCGCGGACGACGAGATGAACACGAACCGCGAACCCGCACGCATCTTTGGCAGCGCGGCGGAGGTGACGACGAAGCACGAGTCGAGGTTGGCCGAGATGATGGTCCGCCACTGCTCGAACGTCTGCTTGCGCGCGTACGTTCCGCCCAGCGTGCCCGCGGCGTGGACGACCAGGTCGATGCTTTCCAAAGCGCTTGTGGCCGCGACGAATCCGTCCGGATCCGAGGCGTCGGCCACCAGGTGACGCGCGCCGATCTCCTGGGCGGCGGCACGCAACGGAGCCTCGCGACGCGCGGCCAGCACCACGTCGTAACCCAGCTCGACCAACTTGCGACCGCACGCCTTGCCGATCCCGCCGCTGCCGCCGGTGACCAATGCGGTTCTCAAGGGGCGCCTCTTACGGTTGCCGGAAATCCCGCGTCCGCGACAAAGCCTGCGGCGACAGCGCGTGGATACGTTGGTCGTGCCGATCCGAGAGCACGTAGGTCTGCGTGTCGGCGAGATGGCGACCCGCGATGCGGCGCGCCCTGTCGACGTCGCCCTCCGCGATGGTCTCGGTCAGCTTGACATGCGTGCCGAGGACGGCGCGGCGTTGAGCCAGCGAGGGGTAGGTGCCCCGGGCCGCGCTCTCGTCCGCCCACTGTTGTTCGTGGCTGGTCCACAGCGTCTCCAAGCTGCCGACCACCGCGATGATGGTGTGGTTTCCGCAACCGCGCACCACGAGATCGTGGAATTCCCGGCCGATTTCGGTGAACAGCGCGCCGTCCTCGATGTTTTCGGCCATGGCGTCGTTCACCCTGTTGAGCTCTGGAACCAGCGTGTCCGCGCGGTCCGGCCGCCGGGCGGCCAGCGCGGCGCACGCGGGCTCGAGTTCCTGCAACGCCATACCGAGGTCGGCGACCGCGACCGACTCGCTCTGCAGCAAAAGCCCGAGCATGTACGCGGCGCTGGTCTTCGCCGGCGCGTGCACGACCGCGCCGCCGCGATTACCCCGCCGGACCGAAACCAGGCCCTCGGTCTCGAGGATGCGCAGCGCTTCGCGCAGCGAAACCAAACTCACGTTGAACTGCTCGACGAGGACCTCTTGGCGCGGCAGGAGGTCGCCGTCCGCCAGGTCGCCGTTGATGATCTGGCGGCGCAATTCGTCGGCTACGATCTCAGCGATCCGCGGCGCCGACAATCGGCGACGGGCGTCGCGCCCAATTCCCAAGTCGGTCATCCGATCCTCGAAACCAATCAACTCGCTGGCTTAGCTATTTTAGCAGTAATGGTATAAATAGCTTCTTCGATCGCGTGTCGATCGGGAGGGCGGGTGTAAGTGAGCGAGCGGTCCGACAGCCGGCCCACACCGCTGCACGACCTGCGTGTCGTCGAGATCAGTGACCGGATCGCCGGCAGCTACTGCGGGAAGCTGCTGGCCGATGCCGGGGCGCAGGTGCGCAAAATCGAACCGCCGCAGGGTGATTGGCTCCGCCACTACTCCGCGACGCGGTCACCGGTGCCGGACGGGCAGAGCTCGCCGTTTTTCGCGTATCTCAGCGCAGGCAAGCGCAGCATCACGTGCCCGCCCGGCTCCGCGCGGTTTTCCGCGGAACTCGCCGCGGCGGACGTGGTGGTGCTCACGGCCGGGCGCGAGCGGGCCGCGTCGCTGGGCGTCGACCCGCAGCTGCTGCTGGCCGCGGCTCCGGGCGCGATCATCGTCACGATCTCCGACTTCGGCTGGACCGGACCGTACGCCGGGCGAGCCGCCAGCGAATTCACCCTGCAGGCGTGGGCGGGCTCGCCCGGCTTCCGGGGTGATCCCGCCGGGCCGCCGATCTCCATCGGCGGCGACCTAGGGGAGTACATGGGCGGCGTGTATGCCGCGTTCGGCGTGCTGGCCGTGCGCCGCCGCGTCGAACGCGGCGGACCCGGCGAGCACCTCGACCTGTCCATGCTCGAGGCCCTGACCGCGATGCAGAGCAGCGAATGGCTGCACTCTCAGCTGCTCCGCGTGCCGCCGGTTCGCCGCACGCTGGAAGTCCCGTCGATCGAGCCCGCCAAGGACGGCTACGTCGGGATCACCATGGTCACCGGCCAGCAATGGCTCGACTTCGTCGCGATGGTCGAGTGCCCGCAGCTGGAGGAGATCGAACAGCTCCGCTTCCAGATCGGCCGGTGGGCCTACCGCGACCTGATCCGCGAACAGATCGGCCCCTGGCTGGCTGAACGGACCGTCGAGGAGATCGTCGAGCTCGGCCAACTGTTCCGGTTGCCCATCGCGGCGCTCGGCAACGGCTCCACGATCCGAGAGATGGAGTACGTGACGCAGCGCGGCGCCTTCGTGGCCAACCCCGCCGGCTTTCACCAGCCGCGAGCGCCGTGGCTGATGTCGGAGTGCGCGCCCGCCCCACCGCGCGTCGCCCCCGTCCTGGGCGAGGCTGACGATGAAAACGCTCCGCTCCCAAGAGAAATGGCCATGGCGTCGCCGGCGACGGATCTTCCCCTGTCCGGTGTGCGCATCGTCGACCTGACCGCGTTCTGGGCCGGTCCCGCGGCGACCCACCTGCTGGCCGCGTTCGGCGCCGACGTCGTCAAGGTCGAATCGATACAGCGGCCCGACGGCATCCGCTACTCGGGCGGCATGCGCACCGACGTCGACGATTGGTGGGAATACGGTTGGGTGTTCCACGCCATGAACACCAACAAGCGATCGGTGACATTGGATTTGGGATCCGAAGACGGACGGAGTCTGTTCACCGAGCTGGCCGCCGGCGCAGACGTGGTGATCGAGAACTTCTCACCCCGGGTGATGGAACAATTCGGCCTGACCGCCGATGTGCTGCTGGACGTCAACCCCAAGCTCGTAGTCGCCCGCATGCCCGCCTTCGGGCTGGACGGCCCGTGGCGGGACCGGGTCGGATTCGCCCCCACCATGGAGCAGATCGCCGGCCTGGCGTGGGTGACCGGACTGCCCGACACCCCGCCTGTCACGCCGCGCGGGGCATGCGACCCGCTGGCCGGCGTGCACGCCGCCTTCGCCGTGCTGGCCGCGCTGAACTTCGCCGACCGCACCGGATCGGGCCAGCTCGTCGAGCTGCCGATGCTGGAAACGGTGCTGAACGCCACCGCGATACAGGCGATCGAGTCGGAGGTCTTCGGGACGACGCTGACCCGGCGGGGTAACCGCGGTTTCGGCGATGCGATCCAGAACATCTACCGCTGCGCCGGGGAGGACGACTGGATCGCGGTCACCGTGCGCGACGACCGGCAGTGGCATGCGCTGGTCGAGTTGATGGATCGACCGGCGTGGTGTGACGAGCAGCTGTCCACCGTCGCGGGGCGGTGTCAGCGGGCCGACGACCTCGATCGCCGGCTGGCGGAGTGGTTCGGCCGGCAACCGCGTGACCCGACGGTGGAGCGCTTGGCCGCCGCGGGCATACCCGCCGCTCCGGTGGTGTCGCCGTCGCTGGTCACCGACAATCTCCAACTGCGCCACCGGGGCTTCCTGGAGACGCTGCACCACCCCAGCACCGGCGCGGGCTTGTACCCCTGCCCACCGTTCGCGCGGCTGTCCGGCCAGGACAGCTGGCTGTCGCGACCACCGCCGCGGTTGGGCGAGCACAATGAGGACGTGCTGCGTGATCGGTGCGGGCTGACCGACGAAGAACTGATGCGCCTCGCGAGCAGCGGGGTGATCGGGACCCGACCCAAGGGCCTCTAGAGAAGTGGAGGGCATCTGATGCGCGTGACGGTTGACGAAAACCTTTGTGAGGCCAACGGTTTCTGCGAATCGCTGGCGCCGGAAGTCTTCGAGCTGGGCGACGAGGACGTGGTGCAGATCGCGGACGGACCCGTGCCGCCGCGGCTCGAGATCGACGTCCGGGCCGCGGTGGACCAGTGCCCCAAGGCCGCGCTGCGGCTGATCGACTGACCTGGCGGCTAGCGCCGCTCGGTCAGCGAGATCGACATCTCGTCGTAGATCGACATGTTGGTCATCAGGTTCGGATAAGCCACCGTGGCCGGCCCGATCTCGATCTCGTCGCAGCGCAGCAACAGCTCGTCGAAGACCGCGCGAAGTTCCGCCCGCGCGAGCATCGCGCCGAGGCAATGGTGCGGTCCCCCGCCACCGAAGGCCACGTGCGGGTTGGGTTGACGGCCGATGTCGAAGGTGAATGGCGAGGAGAAGACCTCCTCGTCACGGTTCGCCGACCGCAGCATCGACACCACCCGCTCGCCCTTGGCGATGTGCTGGCCGTCCATCTCCACGTCGACCTTCGCGGTGCGCGTCCAATAGGCCACCGGTGACGCCCAGCGCAACACCTCCTCGATCGCGGTCGGGCGCAGGCCCTCGTCCGTCCGATAGCGTTCGATCTGCTCGGGGTTGGCGAGAAAGGCCTGCAGCCCGATCGCGAGTGCGTTCTTGGTGGTGTCGCTGCCGGCGAAAGCCAGGACGAAGAAGAAGAATTCGAGTTCGTTGGGGGGCAACCTGAATTCCACACCGTCGTCGCCGGTGATCACCGCCGACGCCAGGGTGCTCCAGATGTCATCGGTCGGGTTACGCCGCTTCTCGGCGGTCAGCTCCATGGCGTAGTCGAAGACCGAGGCGAAGAGCTCGAGTTCCACCTGCCCGGTCGGACGGGCTTCGGGCGCAAGCGCCTTCAGGATGCGGTCGAAGAGGTCGAATACGCGCGGTCGGTCCGGATCGGGGATGCCGATGATGTCGCCGATCACGGTCATCGGCAATGCGTCGGCGACGTCGGAGATCCAGTCGCCGCCGCCCGCGGCGAGCAGGTCGTCGATCATCCGCGCCGCGCGCGCCCGGATGCCGTCCTCCAGCTTTGCGATCGCTCGCGGATTGAACGCATTTGAGATGAGTTTGCGGCGTTTGTTCAGGTCCGGGGGGTCCAGCGTGATGATCGTTGGCGACGACGAGAACATCGCGACCGGCTGAATCAGCGGCCCGTCGGCCGCGGTGAACGACTCGGTGTCGCGGTGCAGGCGAACGGCGTGCCGGTGTCTGGTCGCCACCCAGAAATCGCGGTGCACCGTCTTGGCCACGCCGGGGGTCAGTTCGTGCCTGAACAGTGGCGTGTTGCGCCGCAGGTCAGCGAACAGGTCGTCGGGAAACCCGTTGCGCCACAGGGCGAAGTCGGAAAGGTCCACCGCCGCAGCCGTCATCTTCAAACCCCGCTCTGTCGGACGCGTTGGCGCCGCGTTGACGTTCAATGCTTAAAATAGTAAAAATAGACCTTGTCGTCGAACCGCGGTGAGTGAAGGGCGGCCCAGTTGCGCTCGGCTCGCCTGGGCAGGGCGGGATATGGAGAGCTCGTGACGCATACAATTTCGGACCCGGCTTCGGATCCGGCAGGAGATCCCTCGGAACGCGAGTTCGGACAGGCCGGCATCGCGCTGTCGACCTATCGGTTCCCGACCGGTTGGTTCATCGTGGCATTCGGCTCCGACCTGGCCGCCGGGGCGGTCAAGCGGGCGCACTACTTCGGTGAGGAACTCGTCATCTTCCGCACCGAGTCCGGCCAGGTGCACGTGATGGACGCTTATTGCCAACACCTCGGCGCCAACCTGGGCGTCGGCGGCACGGTGGAAGGCGACAACATCGTCTGCCCCTGGCATGGCTGGCGCTGGCGGGGTGACGGCACGAATGCGCTGATTCCCTACAGCAAGATCGGTTGCAAGAACAACGTCCGCATCCGCACCTACCCGACCGTGGAGTGGTACGGCTTCATCCTCGCCTGGCACGAGCGGCACGGGCGGGCACCGTACTGGCAGCCGCCGGTGCTGCCCGAACTGGAAACCAACGAGTATTACCCGCTGCACCCGCACACGCAGATGCTCAACCGGGTGAAGGTGCACCCGCAGATGATCATCGAGAACGCCGCCGACCCGTACCACGTGCAATACGTGCACAAGGCCGCCAATCCCGCCACCACCGCGTCGTTCGAGGTCTCCGGGTATCACCTGCACGCGACCGTCAACGCCCATTTCGGCGGCGGGCGCGCGTCGACCTGGCTGACCCCCAACGGGCCGGTCGACGCCAAGATCATCTACGACAACTACTCCCTGGGGCTGGGGGTGGTCCGCTTCCCGAGCGAGCTGGTGGCCACCGTGCAGGTCACGGGGCAAACGCCGGTCGACGAGGACTACACCGACTACTTCTACACACAGGCGTCGGTCCGCGAGCCCGGCGATACGGGCGACGTGCCGACCGGTCGCGCGGCCAAATTCCTGGCGCTGCAGCAAGAAGTCATCAAACAGGACTTCTTCACGTGGGAGAACATGAAGTACCTGGAGAAGCCGAACCTGGCTCCCGAAGAGGCGCACGACTATGCGGCCCTTCGCCGGTGGGCGCACCGCTTCTACCCCGGCACCGAGGCCTCGCCGTCCGACTTCGGTTACACCGCGGCCGGTGAGCCCGATCCGGCGGCCGCGAAAGCCTAATCGGCGAGCCGATGCACCCCGACCGGAGCGCGCCGTTAGGGCCCTCCGATTTCGGCGTCGACGATTTCACCGTGCCGGCGGTGCTCGACCGGCGCGCCGAGCAATATCCCGACCGGGTGATGATGTCGATCGCCGGCGTCGAGGTGACCTTCGAGCAGATGCGGCAGCGGTCCTGCGCCGCGGCGAACATGCTCGCGGACTTCGGCGTTGGCCCGCGTGACTGCGTGGCGCTGTTCACCGCAACGTGCCCGGAGTG
>NZ_LZJJ01000421.1:0-17246 GCF_001667625.1 Mycobacterium sp. E1715 | reverse complement strand
CCAGTGTCGATCACGGCCACCGGTACGCCGTTGCCGGTGCTGTATTGCCAGGCCTTGCTGATGTTGAGCAGGTTGAAGCCCGGCGCCAGCTGCGCCACGTCGGGGTTGCGCACGGTGATGGGCGTCGAGCAGCTGTTGGCGCGCCGCATCGGTTGGTCGCTTCGCGGCGGCCCGTCCGGCGGCACCATGCCGGGATCGACCTGTGGGGGTGTGATGGCTTGCGCGGCAGGGATATTCGCGGACAGCGCGACCAGGGTGACGGCGGCGGTCGCCGCCGCCGCGCGCTTCAGTGCCGAATCCACGTGAACAGCCCCCCCAGGGCCGCCGCCGCCGGCAGCAACACGATGAACGCGAACACTTCCACCCATTCCACGGTCAACCGGATCAGCGGCCTGAACCGCACCGTCGGCACCAACAGCGCCGCGGCCAGGCCGCACGCGGCGAAGGCCGCCACCGCTACAGCGGGCCAAAGCAATCCGCTGACAACGTCTTTCGGCTCCACGATGGCGTATTTGACCGCCCCGGCGCACACGGCGGCGGCGGCCCCGCAGGCGAGCGCGACGGCCTGGTACTTGGCGGCGAATCCCCTGCCCTGGGTGATGAAGATGCCCACCACGAGTCCGGCGACCACCAGCGCCAACCACGCCCACGGGCGCCCCGGTGTCAGCACCCCCCACACGGCGGCGGGCAGGACGATCGACACCCCGACGCAGACACCGACCTGCACCGCGTTGACCAGCCGCGCGGAGGCGGCAATGGCCGCGCCGCGCGCGGTGATGTCGGTCAATTCGTTGTCCTCGTCCTCGGATTCGTCCTCACTCACCGGCGAGACAGTGTCGACGGGCATGCCTTCGCGCCGGGCGAAGAGGTCGCGGCCGGTGATCGATCCGAAGTGCGGCGGCCGAACCCGGGCCACCCACAACGCGATCATCGGGGTCATCCTGACCAGGATCAGCAGCCCGACCAGCACGCAGATGGCCAATACCTGCGCCGAGGCGGGCCGGAACATCCGAACCGCGGCAACCGCGGCCAGGATCCCGCACACCGTCACCACCGCGGTGACGACCGCGGTCTGCCACCGCTTCCGCGTCGTCACGCCGATGGCGATGGCACCGAGGATCACGATCACGAGGCCGATCAGCCCGTGCGCCGCGCCCAGGGTGCCCGGCGGCGCGCAGGCGCCCGCGACCGCCAGCAACACCACTGCCAGCCAGCCGAACCCGCTGAACAGGTCGCGCCGCTCGCGCCAGCCCCACCAGACGATGAACGTCGCGATGATCAGCAAGACGCCGACTGCGCCGGCCACCGCGGCCGGGATGGGGCTGTCGGTGAACATCCGCGCGCGCAGCGTCAGCGCCACCACCACCGCGGCCGCCATCGCGATGATCGCGACCGCGGTGTGCGCGGCCGTCAACGGCGTCACCGGGGCGAACATCCGGTCGCCGCCCTCACGGCCCAGCCACTTGCCCATGGCCGCCAGGCCGGTCGACAGCGACTCGTACTGCGGTTCGAAGGACTCGCCCGCGACACGGGGCACCAGCACCAGGGTGTCGCCGTCCTGCACGCCCAACTCGTCCAGGCTCTTGTTGATGTCGAGGCGGACCCCATTGATCTTGTGCAGTTCGTAGCTGCCCGCCGGCAACGTAATGCCTTCAAAGCCTTTGCGCTTCAGGTCGGCGTCGAAGAGCTCGACCATTCCCTCGAAGAATCCCTCCACCGGAATTCCGGCCGGGAACACTTGCGAGCAGAGATGCTTCTCGTAGGAAATGTTGACCGCACAGCGCGCCGGGAAGGCGACCTTATGCGCTGATGTCACGGCGTCGTCCGCTCCGCATCCGGAATGTATTTGTCGGCCAGGCCGGCGGTAATTTCAAAAAGACGCAACCGCGTCTTTTTCTTCAATTCGTGAACCGTGTCGATGAGGCCACCTTTGGCGAGATGCGGATCGAACGGCATCTCCTCGACGGTCGCCCCGACTTTGCTGAACCGCTCGGTCAGGTAAGCCAGCGCATCCTTGTCGGTGATCTGATCGGTGTGGTTGATGATCACGGTGCTGCGCGACACCAACTCGTGGTAGCCCTGCGACCGCAGATAGTCCACGGCACGCAGCACGGGCCGCGACCGATCGGCGGTGATGCCGGAGACGAACACGAGGGTGTCGGTGTTCTCCAGCACCGGCTTCATCACCTCGTGCTCCAAATCCGGCGACGTGTCCACGATCATCACCGTGTGAGTTCGCCGCAGCCGCGACAACACCCCGGAGAACATCGCAGGCACCAGCGGCCGGGGCTGGTCCGACGTACGGTTTCCGGCGAGGACGTCGAGCCCGATCGGGTTCTGCCCCAAGTGTTCACGGATGTCGGCGTAGCCCTGCACGTCGGTGTCGTTGATGATGGCGGTGTAGTCACCCGGCGGCGACTCGTCGATGCGGTCGGCCAGCGTGCCGAAACCCGGGACGGCATCGATCGCAATCACGTTCTGCGGGCGGCATTCCCGGAACACCCCGCCGATGCAGGCGACCATGGTGGAGACCCCGACCCCGCCCTTGCCGGAGACCACCGTGATCACGTACTGCCTCCGGATGTGCCGCCGGATACGGTTCTGCAAATCGCGGTAGTGCCGCTCGGCGGGCGATTCCCCGGGATTTATTTTTTTAAAAGAGATGACGTAGACGAATTTCCGCCAACCCGAGCCTGGAGGAATCTTTCGGGGCGCGGCAAGATCGGTAATGCGCATGGTGTCGGATACCGAATCCGGGAAGTTGCGGCCCCCTGACGGATCCCCCCGTCTGAGCGCCCCTTCGTCCGACATATTCGGGTCATTCCAAGGGCTCGTCACGTCGCGATGCTAACACGCTCGGCGATACCACGTTTACCGATCAACAAACCCTTCAAGCACGTAACAGGTTGCCATTCCACGGCATTGGTTAAGTGACTTATCTTGCGTCAGTGGAGAAGTCGGCCGCCGGATCAGACCACTCGCCGATACGAATACCACTCCTCGCCGGCGGGCAGCCGGCGGATCAGTCGCTGCACGGCGCCACTGATGTCGCTGCGCGAGCCGGGTGAAAGGATCTGGTAGCGGCGCTGACCCGAGATGACGTTCTCGACGCAGACGCGGCCCGCCGGGGTGTCGATGATGGACACGGTCGAATCGCCGACGGCGACCCGCGCCATCTCGTCCGGCCCGACCCCGGCCTGCAGCCCCACGATTGCCGCGTGCGCCGAACGCGCGGGGTCGGCGGCCATGGTGACGATCTGCAGCTGGTCGACGTCGAGGTTCTGCCTGAGCAGAAACGTCCGGAGGCTGGCGGCGTCGCGCACCGAGGCGAGCAGCTCTTCGGTGTCGAGGGTGACCGGCTTGAGCGGGGCCACCTCGGCCACCCCACACAGCCGCTCGACCTGGCCCACCACCAAATCGCTGGCCCCGCCCTCGTCATTGGCGGTGCCGGCCGGGTACAGGCGGATCAGCTCGGCATGGCGTTCGAGCACCACCCACCAGCTGGCGAAGCGGCAGACGGACGCCCGTGTCGGTTCACGGCCCGGCACGCCGATGTTGACCATCAGCGCCAAGTCGCGCCGCAGCAACACGGTCAGCCATTCGCGGATCATCGGGTCGACATTGCCCGCCTCGTCCAGGGCGCCGGCGGCCCGCAACTCGTCCGCGATCGGGTGGCTCAGCGCGCGCTCGGGGGTGTCGAGCCGCGGCAGCAACGGCCGCAAGCCCAGCTCGGGACAGGTCTGCTCCACCCCGGTAACCGCCTGCAACACCCACAGGCCATCGACCGTCGTCGTCAGCATGTCACTTCGCTTTCAAAGCCGCGCACCCTTGACCGGCGGGCTACACGCCGAAGGGGGGCACATGCGCTCGAGCGCATCTGCCCCGCCTTCAATCGCACTCACCCACCACGCCCAACCAGCAGATCGGAGCCGGGGCGGTTGTTCAGCCGAACAAGTGGCCGATGTTCTGGTCGGTCGCGAGCGCGTTGTCCAGCACGTGGGAGGTCGTCATTCCGTGCTGGCTCACCGTGTCGATCAGCCCCTGCAACCCGGAGAGCATCTGCGCCTGCGCCTCGAAGAATTGCTTCGCGCCATGACCGGCGAAGAATTCTGTCAGCTGGTTGGTCCGGTTCGCGGTGTCGTCATAGATTCCCTGCAACTGGCCGGCGCGCGATCCGATGTCGGACGCGAAATCGGCTACGGCGCCGGGGTTATAGGTGATGGGGTTGGACATTGTGCATTCCCTTCAAAGGCCGATTGTGAATTGCGAATGGTGGATGGGTTAGGAGCCGTGGCCGCCGAATAGCGCGCTGAACGCGTGCGTCGAATCCGCCTCGTGGTGTTCCATCAACGCCGCCGCCTGCTTGAGCCCCTCGGCCAGGCGGGTTCCGCCGTTGAGCACCTTGTTCAGGTCGTTCTGGATTTCGATGGCCGTCGCGTGAGACGCGGTCACGGCCTCACCGGACCAGGTCGAAGGGTTCATGACGTTTTCGTGGTTCGCGATGTAGCCCTGCGCGATCGCGATCGCGTGTTCCATGTTGGCCTGGATATGGTTGGAAGCATCGCGAAGCACCTGAGCCGATACTTGGATTGTTGAACTGTCCACTTGGGGTTTCTCCTAACTACTGATGCCCTCCCCCGGAATTACCTGGGGCATGGAGCGAAGTGTATGGCTGCTGTATTTATCTGTCGATTCACCCTTAGCCGGGCCGGCTTCACACTCTCGTGTCGACAACCCGCACCGTCGCGGGCTGTTCGGCTTTGTCTCGGGATCCGCGCTCTCCTCCCGCCCCATGCCCCACCGGCATGCCGCCCATAGGTGTACCGCCGCCGACCGTCGTGGTCTGCGGACGAATGGCCTCGGCCCCCAACGCCCCGCTTGGCCGCAGCCCCACCGGCCGGCCACTGCCGGCCGGTTCGAAGGCGCTGACGGGACGGGTGAAGGTGGTCGCGGGCATGCCGGCCCCGCCCAGAGAGGCGGCCCCTCCGCCGCCGCCCGAGGCGCCGACGGCCGACATCTCCGTCGCCGATATCGCCGAAATTCCGGGCGCAGCACCGCCCATGGCTCCCGGGTTGGCGAACATGCCCATCATCGACTGCAGCGGCTGCATCATCTGCATCGGCGCCTGCATCATTTGCATCGGCGCCTGCATCATTTGCGGGACCGCGCCCATCATCGACTGCACGGGCTCCATGAACGAACCGGCCTGGCTCATGATGTCCTGGCCGCCCGACGCCGCCTGGCCCGCGCCCTGGGTGCCCGTCTGCGCACCCTGCATGGCGGCACGCATGCCGTCGCCGGCGCCGACGTTCGCGGCCGCCTGTCCCACCGCCGCGGCCGCCTCCGCCGGCGCCGCCGGCGACGCGCCCATGGTCGCCAGCGGCGGTGGAATGGCGAGGCTCTCGCTCAAGGCGGTCAGGATCGTTCCGTAGCTGGCGCCGACGGCGGAGTTGTTCGGCCACATCGACCCGAAGTATTCGAGCTCCAGCGACGTGATCCGGGGCGTCAAGGCGCCGAGGACGATGGGGTTGATGCCGTAGTCGGTGGCGCACTCGGTGCGGTTGGCGATGCACTCGGGCGCTGGCCGCATCGTGCCGTACGCCATCTGATACGCGGAGACCGCGGTCGAGACCACCGCGGGTTTGACATCCACCCACCCGGCGAGCCCGTGCAGTGACGCGTTCAGCGCGGTGGCGTTGGTGGCGGAGGCGAGGGAGCCGACACCGGTCCAGCTCACCGACGTCGCGACGGTGTTGATCTCCGATGCGATGCTCGAGCCGTGATGGGTGGCCGCCAGTGCCGTCCAAGCGGCCTGGTTGGCCAGATGGGTGATGACGCCGGCACCCGCCTTGAGCAACATGTCGTTTTCTTCAGGCGTACGCGCGGCCCACCCCGGATCCGCCATGCCGCACTTCCCCCTTTGCTGCCCCGCTGGTGGCGTAGCTGGCTGTTACGCGCCTATCGCCAACGCCAAGCTACGCATGAGTTCGGTGACGACGTAGGTACCCGACGCGATGCTCTGCGCGCCGGCGAACAAACCGCGCTGGGCGGCGTGCTCGGATACCACTCCCAGGTAGTTTCCGCCGCACGCGTTCAGCGCCGCCGCGAACATCGCCGAATCCGGGTCTGCGCCCATCGGCATGACCCCCAGCAGCACGGGCGCGGCCGCCGAAGCCGCCGCCTGCGTCTCGGCGCTGATACCCGACTCCGCGGCCGCCGATGCCAGCACAGCCTCCGATTGCACCTGCAGCACCATGATTTCCCTCCGATTGCTCAGCGTCATAAGACGGGCTTGGCGCCTCAGTCTAGTGCGGTTCTACTGTTCGTGTATTCACTCGGATTCCCCCCGGTCTCCCGGCCGGAATTACGTGATTCAGTTGACGGGCGGTATTCCCGTTATGAGGCATCCGTCAAACACCCCGCATGCCACTGCAGGCACACCGGTCACGCGGTTACCGCGTGATTCATGCGAATGGCTGGCAGTAATGGCCGCCTATTTGGTGCGGCCTGAAACATCGAATCGCCCGATCACGTTTCCCGTCGCGGAAATGCCGACCGAAACTACGCGGGTCCGCGGCCGTCACCGGCCAGGTTCAGCAGCAGCCGGGTGCCCCCGAGCGGACTCGTCTGCAACGCCGCCGTGCCGCCGTGCAGTTCGGCCTGCTGGGCGACCAGCGCCAGCCCCAGCCCGGAGCCCGACCGCGATGCCGTGGAGCCGCGGGCGAAGCGCTCGAAGACCGCGGCCCGCTCGGACTCCGGAACGCCGGTGCCGTCGTCGTCGATCGCGATCTCCACGCCCTCGCTGGAGCTGCTCACGGTGAGCTGGATCTTGCCGGCGTTGCCATGCTTGACGGCGTTGGCGATCGCGTTGTCGATCACCAGCCGCAGGCCGGTGGGCAGTCCCACCATAAGCACCGTCGGCGAGGGCACCAGCGACACCTCGACCTCGGGATATATCCGCAGTGCGTCGTGCGCGGCACGGTCCAGCAGTTCGGTGATGTCGAACGGGACGAAGTCGTCGACGGTGGTCAGCTCGCCCTGTGCCAGCCGTTCCAGCGCCGTCAGCGTTCCCTCGATGCGGCTCTGGGTGCGGATGACGTCGCCGATCACCTCCTGGCGCTGCTCACGGGGCAGGTCCAGCGTGGAGAGGACTTCCAGGTTGGTGCGCATCGCCGTCAACGGGGTGCGCAGCTCGTGGGAGGCGACGGCGGCGAAGTCGCGTGCCGACTCGAGCGCCGCCTTCGTGCGCTGTTGCTCCTTGCCGATGCGCGCGAGCATTCCCTCGACCGCTTCGGCGATCTCCACGGCCTCCCGCACCCCGCGCACCTGAACCTCGTCGGGGCTGGACTGCGCGTTGATCGCGCGGGCCTGCTGCGCCAGCAACAGGAACGGGTTCACCATGATCAACGAGATCACCCAGCCGACGACCACCGTGCCGCCGATGACGCTGGCGCAGATCAACAACACCCGCAGGTGTAGCTCGTTGATCCGGTGTTGCGCTTCGGCCAGCGGCGCGGCCAGCGCGATCGAGGCGGGCCCCGCCGAGAAGGTGCGGACGCGGTACTGCACGCCGTTGATGGTGGTGTTGGCGTATCCGTTGGGCAGCTTCGGCAGCACGATGTTGTTGGGCACCGAGACCGTCACGTCGCCGATGCGCGCGGTGCGCACCAGGTTGCCGTCCGGCATGGGCTGGTCGGGGCTCGCGTGCTCGACGTTGTTGAGCAGTGAATTGATGTCGCCCAGGCTGCTGACCGAGTCGAGCCGGCGGTCCAGCTGGCTGTACTGGTCGTTGGTGACGCCGACCCAAACCCAGGTGCCCAGCAGCACGACCAGGGTGATGACCGAGAGCGCGGCGACGACGACGATGGTGCGCAGCGACAACACCCGCATCGGCAGCTGTACGTGCGGTAACACGCGAATGTCACGCTCCTCTGGTGCGCTCACGGCGCCGGCCGGAGACGGTGTCGAGAACCTGACCACAACCCTCACACCCTTCGCGATTCGCCGCGTTCAGGCGTCGTGGCGTTTCGCAGAGAATGTAGCGCCAAACTTTGAGCTCCTGCCCGGCCCGGCCCTGACCGCGGTCGTTTTGCCTCCATCGTGGTGAGTGAGTACTCTCTCACCATGCTCGCCTCCGGACGTGATCGGCTCCTGGCCGAGGCGCTGAAGCTTTTCGCCGCCAAGGGTTACGCGGCGACATCGGTGGCCGACATCCAGCGAGCGTCGGGTCTGGCTCCGGGATCGGGAGCGCTCTACAAGCACTTCGGCTCGAAGCGCGAGCTGCTCGAGGCCGCCGTCGCGTACCGGATCGACAGCATCGTGGCGGCGCGCGAGCAGTACGACGCGGGGCAACCGGGCAGCGTCGAGCAGGCGGTGCGCACGGCCGGGCAGCTGATCTGGAGCAATCTCAAAGAGAGTGAGGACCTGCTCAAGGTCATGCTGCGGGAGCCCGAGGAGCTCGGCGACCTCGACGAAAAGACGTGGCAGGTCATCACCGACAACGCCTATCAGCGCTTCGCCGACGAACTGGCCGCGTCGAATCGGTCCGGCCGCACCCGCATCCCCGATCCCGAGGCGGCCGCGGCGGTCGCCATCGGGTCGTTGTCGTATGCCGCGACGCTGCAGGCGCTGACCGGCAGGCTGCCCGGCAACATCGACGAAGAGCGGTACTTCGAGGCGTGGGTCAGCCAGACCGTCAGCGTCCTCGCCCAGTACGGAACCCGTTGAGCACAACAACCTTTCAGGAGTAGACCGTGACTTTCTCACTGCAACTGACCGACGACGTGATCGAGGTACGCGACTGGGTGCACAAGTTCGCCGCCGACGTCATCCGGCCCGCCGCCTCGGAATGGGACGAACGGGAGGAGACCCCGTGGCCCGTGATCCAGGAGGCCGCCAAGGTGGGGCTGTACTCCCCCGACTTCTTCGCGCAGCAGGCGGCCGAGCCGACGGGCCTGGGCATGCTCACCGCGTTCGAGGAGATGTTCTGGGGCGACGCCGGCATCGCGCTGTCCATCATGGGCACCGGCCTGGCCGCGGCGGCGTTGGCGGGCAACGGAACTCCCGAACAGCTGGGCCGGTGGCTGCCGGAGATGTTCGGTACGGCCGACGAGCCGAAGCTGGGTGCGTTCTGCTCCTCGGAGCCCGACGCCGGGTCGGACGTCGGGGCGATCCGCACCCGGGCCCGCTACGACGAGGCCACCAACGAATGGGTGCTGAACGGCACCAAGACCTGGGCGACCAACGGCGGCATCGCGAACGTGCACATCGTGGTGGCGTCGGTGTATCCCGAATTGGGCACCCGCGGACAGGCCACGTTCGTCGTCCCGGCGGGCGTCAATGGTTTGGCGCAAGGCCAGAAGTTCAAGAAGCACGGGATCCGGGCATCGCACACCGCCGAGGTGGTTCTCGACAACGTTCGCCTACCCGAGGACCACATCCTGGGCGGCCGGGAGAAGTTCGAGGCGCGCATCGCCCGGGTCAAGTCGGGTGCCTCCGCGCGCAGCCAGGCGGCGATGAAGACCTTCGAGCGCACCCGGCCCACGGTCGGGGCCATGGCCGTCGGCGTGGCCCGCGCCGCGTACGAGTACGCGCTCGACTATGCCTGCCAGCGTGAGCAATTCGGCCGCAAGATCGGCGAATTCCAGGCGGTGGCGTTCAAGCTGGCCGACATGAAGAGCCGCATCGACGCCGCCCGCCTGCTGGTGTGGCGGGCCGGCTGGATGGCGCGCAACAACCAATCGTTCGACGCCGCCGAGGGGTCGATGGCCAAGCTGGTTGCCAGCGAGACGGCCGTCTACGTCACCGACGAGGCGATCCAGATTCTGGGCGGCAACGGATACACCCGTGACTATCCCGTGGAGCGGATGCACCGCGACGCCAAGATCTTCACCATTTTCGAGGGCACCAGCGAGATCCAGCGCCTGGTGATCTCGCGGGCGCTGACCGGCTTGCAGATTCGGTAACGGCCGCATCCCGCGGTCCGTGCCGTCACGGGCGCGAGACATGATGGCCGGATGACCACCGAGATCCGGGTCCTCGACAGCGAGGACGAACTGCTGGCCGCGGCCAACGTGTTTCGCGTCGCCATGATCGGCTTCCCGCCGATGCCGGAGCTACCGCCCGGCCAGATCGCCAAGCTGCTCGAGCCCGGCCGCACCCTGGGGGCGTTCGTCGGCGGGGAGCTCGTCGGCACCGCGGACGCAGTGACGAGCCGAATGACGCTCCCCGGCGGGTCGATGGTGGGGCACGCCGCCGTCACCCACATCGGGGTGTTGCCGTCGTTCACCCGGCGGGGCGTCGCCACGGAGTTGATCCGTCATCAATTCGGCGACATCGCGGCCCGCGGCGAGGTGGTCGCGTCGTTGCGGGCCTCCGAGGCCACGATCTACGGGCGCTATGGGTACGGCGTCGCCAGTTCGTCGCAGACGGTAGAGGTGCACACCGCGCGGGCGGCGCTGCGTCGCGAGGTCGGGGCCGGCGGTCCGGTGCGGTTGATCGACGCGGCCGAAGGCTGGGCGTTGTTGCCCCGCATCTACGCCGAGAATCGTCCGTCGCGGCCGGGATCCATCGACCGGCCGGACGCGTGGTGGCGGAGCCTGCGGCTGCGTACCGAATCATCGCCGCAGCCTTCGTATGTCGCGGTGCACGGCGCCCCGGGAGCCGAATCCGGTTTCGCCCGCTACCGCCCCGTCGACACCGAGAGGTGGTTCGTCAGCGACCAGCGCACGATCGCGGTGGAGGACTTCTTTGCCCCGACCGCCGAGGCCTATCTCGGCCTGCTGCGGTTTCTGCTGCGGCTCGATCTCATTGACCGCGTCGTGTTTTGGATGTTGCCGATGGACGATCCGCTGCCCTGGTTGCTGGCCGATCGGCGCGCCGCGCGCGTCACCGCCGTGCATGACGAAACGTGGCTTCGCGTCATCGACGTGCCGCGGGCGCTCTCGGCTCGCCGGTACGGCGGCGACGGCGGCGTCACCATCGCGGTCAAAGACCCTATGCTGCCCGATAATTCGGGTCGTTTCACGATCACCGGGGACGGCGCCGAACCGACCGGCGGGCGCGCGCAGCTCGAGGTCGACGTCGAGGGGCTGGCCGCAGTTCTGCTCGGAGGTGTGACCTGGCGCGACCTCGCCGTCGCGGGCGTGGCCCGACCCGATGACCCGTCGGCGATCGCCGCGGCCGACCGATTGTTCGCGGTGCCGGACGCTCCCCATGCCGGGTTCTACTTCTAGCCGCGCGGGTATGCGGATCGCGTGATCGTCATCGTCGGTGCGGGGGTGTGCGGGCTGGCCGCCGCCCACGAGCTGGCGCGGCGTGGGGAGCCCGCGATCGTGCTGGAACGCGGGGTCCCGTTCGGCGAGCAGTCAACGGGATTGGCCCGCATCTTCCGGATTGCGCATCGGCGCCCGTCGTTGTGCCGCCTGGCGCTCCGCGCCCGCGCCGGCTGGCAGCGCTGGGAGGACGAGCTCGGCGTGGGCCGGCTATTGGGCGCGGAGGGATTCATCGCCGCCGGTGCCTGCGAGGAGACCGCGGCGGCCATGACAACGGCGGGTGCTTCATTCCGTTGGGTGGACGGGGCGGAGATCGCCGCGCGGATCCCATTCGCCGCCCCGCCGTGGGAGACCGGTGTGCTGGATCCACTCGGCGGCAGCCTGCGAATCCGCCGCGCACTGTCCGCGCTGGCGGGGCGGCTCGACGTCCGGCGTGGCGACGTCGTGGCGGTTTCCGACGACGGTGAGGTGAGTCTGGCCGACGGCGGCGTGCTGCGGGGCGACCGCGTGCTGATCTGCGCCGGCGCGCGGACGCCGGCGCTGTTCGGCCCGCTTGGTGTCGAATTCGCCCCGCACACCCGGTTCACCTACGCGGGCGCCGACGCGACCGGCGCGGCGTGCCTGTCGGCGCCCGAGGGCTACGGGCTGCCGCTGGGCAGCACGGGGCGCTGGGCGTTCGGTCAGGAGGTGCCGGACCCCGCGACGGTGCGCGCGCTGTTCCCAGGGCTGTCGCCGGTTGGGCGGGTGGACTGCGTGACGGTTCGCGCGCCGTGGCTGGACGCGGGCGGCGACGGCTGGACGGTGGGCCGCCGCGGCCGCGTCGTCGGGTTCGTCGGCGCCAACCTGATGAAGTTCGGTCCGTTGCTCGGCGAACTGCTTGCCGAGGCGGTGCTCAGCGAAGAGCTACCGGGCCAGCTGGCCCTCGCCCGATAGTTCACCTGCAGGGCGCAAGCGCATCGCCGGACGAGTCCGCCGCCGCGCGGGGACGGCCATCAGCGTTCCAGCGCAACGACACGACGATGAATCGGGGACGGTAGATGCTCACCTGGCGGTACACGTCGCCGCCCGGCGCGGTGTCAAGGCTGTTGACGTCGTACGAGATGACCAGCTTGCTGGACGTCGAGTACTCGGGGTGCACATGGGCGTTGTAGGTGTAGACGTCGGCGTCGTGGTAGAGCCCGGCGCTTCCGCTCTCAGGCGTCAGGTACAGCGTCGTCGCGGGCCCGAAGGGTCCCGTTGGGGACGGCCCGAAGCGGCCAACGAGGCGATCGCTGTATCCCCTGCCCCCCTGCATGGTGGTGAGCATGTAGACGCCGTCGCGCAGCCGGTGCACCGAAAGCTCGGCGCCGACGCGGTCGCTCACCCGGAACGAATCCGCTTCCGCGGACGACCATCCCCGGCCGGTCCAGTACGAGAAGGCTTGCCGCAGATCGCCTCCCGCGATGCGGGCCACGTGCAGGTACTTGTTGTCGGCGCCGGTCTCGACACCGTAGACATAGGTCCAGCCGCCGTCGTTCTGCACCCACTGGCCCCATTGGATGCCGCGCGATCGTGGCAGCGGCGTGATCGCCGAGGCTGCGCGCAGGTCCCCGATGTCGAACCGCGCCAGCGATGACCCGACGAACACGAAGTCGAGCGGTCCGCGCCCACCGGATCTCCACTCGGACAGCGGAACCTGTAGTGCCCCATCAAGATACGTCGCCGCTCCCAGCCAGAACCAGTGCGTGGGGTCAACCGGCGCGACCACGCCCGCCCGGTGGTCGGCCGTCCCGCCCACCACGGTGGACCAGTGCCCTTCGCCGTCACGGATGACGAAGGAATTGTGCACGAAAAGCGCGTCGGGCGGTCGGGTCGGCGGGGTGATGGGCCCGAGGAAAGTATCGGAGAACACGAAGGCCTCCCTACCGTCGGGCAGCGTGGCCGTCCAGGTCGAATCTCCGCCCGTCCAACCGCTACCGGAATTGCCGTAGTTCGTCAGGGCCGTGTTCAGGCAGTCCAGCGGCGCGGAGCCGAGCACCACCGGCGCCCCCATCACGCCGCGCGGGCCCGGCCAGGACGAGAACAGGCCGAGAGCGAGAGCCGCGATCAGGAGGGTGACGAGCAGCCGGCCGGCCCGCCTGCCCATCCCGCGCGTCACGCTCACACGATAGGCGCTCCGGGTTGCGGGAGGTAAGCCTTTCCTTCTAGACCGGCCAGGACGCCCAATTGCCGCTCGTTTAGGGACGTTTGACCCTAGGTCCGCGGAGTGGCGCCTCGGAATACTTGGGCGGCTTGACAAATTGCGTGAGTCCGCACCGGCCCCCGTGGAGGTATGCGATGACGGCTGAAGCGCCGCCCGTCAGCGGCCTGCAGGCCCGCCGGCCGTTTCCCGCGCGGACAGGTCCCAAGGGGAACCTGATCTACCAGCTCATCAGCACGACCGACCACAAGATGATCGGCATCATGTACATGGTCGCCTGTTTCATCTTCTTCTTCATCGGCGGCCTGATGGCGCTGCTCCTGCGGCTCGAGCTGGCCCGGCCCGGGCTGCAATTTCTGTCCAACGAGCAGTACAACCAGCTGTTCACCATGCACGGCACGGCGATGTTGCTGTTTTATGCGACGCCCATCGTCTTCGGGTTCGCGAATCTGGTACTGCCCCTGCAGATCGGTGCGCCCGACGTGGCCTTCCCACGGCTCAACGCGCTGTCGTTCTGGCTGTTCGTCTGCGGCGCGCTGATCGCGTTGGGCGGCTTCATCGTTCCCGGAGGTGCCGCCGATTTCGGGTGGACCGCCTACACGCCGCTGTCCGATGCCGTGCACAGTCCCGGCGTGGGCGGCGACCTGTGGATTCTGGGCGTGGGCGTCGGTGGTCTGGGAACCATTCTGGGTTCGGTCAACATGATCACCACGGTGGTCTGTCTGCGGGCCCCGGGCATGACCATGTTCCGGATGCCCATCTTCACCTGGAACATCCTGGCCACCAGTGTGCTTGTCCTGATTGTCTTCCCGCTGTTGACCGCCGCGCTGTTCGGTTTGGAGGCCGACCGCCGCTTCGGCGCGCACATCTACGATCCCGCCAACGGCGGGGTGATGCTGTTTCAGCACTTGTTCTGGTTCTTCGGGCATCCCGAGGTCTACGTGATCGCGCTGCCGTTCTTCGGCATCATCTCCGAGATCGTCCCCGTGTTCTCCCGCAAGCCGCTGTTCGGTTACAGCACACTGGTTTACGCGACGCTGTCGATCGCCGCACTGTCAGTGGCGGTGTGGGCGCACCACATGTATGCCACCGGCGCCGTGCTGCTGCCGTTCTTTTCGTTCATGACGTTCCTGATCGCCGTCCCCACCGGGATCAAGTTCTTCAACTGGATCGGCACCATGTGGAAGGGCCAGTTGACGTTCGAATCCCCGATGCTGTTCGCGATCGGGTTCTTGCTGACCTTCCTCATCGGGGGGTTGACGGGCGTGCTGCTCGCCAGCCCCCCGCTCGACTTCCACATCACCGACACCTATTTCGTTGTGGCGCACTTCCACTACACGTTGTTCGGCACGATCGTGTTCGCCACCTACGCGGGCATCTACTTCTGGTTCCCGAAGATGACCGGACGCCTGCTCGACGAGCGGCTGGGCAAGCTGCATTTCTGGCTGACGTTCATCGGCTTCCACACCACCTTCCTGGTGCAGCACTGGCTCGGCGATTCGGGGATGCCGCGCCGGTATGCCGACTACCTGCCCACCGATGGGTTTCAGACGCTCAACCTTGTCTCGACGATCGGGGCGTTCATCCTCGCCGCCTCGGTCTTGCCGTTCGTCTGGAACGTGTTCAAGAGCTGGCGCTACGGCGAGCCGGTCCTGGTGGACGACCCGTGGGGCCACGGCAATTCGCTCGAGTGGGCCACCAGCTGCCCGCCGCCGCGGCACAACTTCACCGAGCTGCCGCGAATCCGTTCGGAGCGGCCGGCTTTCGAGCTGCATTACCCGCACATGGTGGAGCGCATGCGCGCCGAGGCGCATGTCGGCCGCCGCGAACTCGCGAGCGCGACGCCCGACGCGGCCGACGTCGCCATAAACTAGTTGCGCCGTATCACCATTCGCTTCTCCAGCCCCCCCAGCGCGGCGTCGCTGAACTTGCCCAGCGCGGCGAGTAGTCCGATGGCCAACAGCATCACGTCGGTGCGGCCGGTGTTCTGGCTGTCGATCAGCAGGAAGCCGAGTCCCTTCGACGAGGCGATCAACTCGGCGGCCACCAGGAAAAGCCACGCGTTCGCCAGTCCCAGGCGCAGCCCGTTCAGCAGAGCGGGGGCGGCTGCGGGAAGCATGACCGTCGTCAACAGCGCGGCCCCGTCCCGACCGTAGGCGCGGCCCACCTCCAACAGTTGCGGGTCGACGTGGGACAGCGCCGACGCCGTCGTGGTGTACACGGGGAAGAACGCGCCGATGGCTACCAGCAGCACCTTCGGTGTTTCGTCAATGCCAAACCACAAGAGCAGTAACGGAACCCACGCCAGCGAAGGCACGGTGCGCAAGGCCGCCACCGTCGGGGCGAGCAGCCTGCGCGCGGTGAGCGACAGCCCCACTAGCGATCCGATCGCGAGCGCGGCGGCCGAGCCGAGCAGGTAGCCGAGCGAGACACGCCCCAGGCTGGCCTGTAGATGGGTCCAGAGCTCACCGCGACGCAGCAGGTCACCCAGCGCCGCGATCACGTCGCCGGGTGGGGGCAGTTGACTGGCCGAGAACCAGCCCGCGGCGGTCACCGCTTGCCAGGCGGCCAGCAACAGCAGCGGAACCGCAAGCCCAGCCGGGGCGAGGGGGATCCTCAGGACACGTGTTGGGCGTACTTCGGCTCGATGATCGTTCCCAGCGCGCCGCGGCCGGAGTCGTCGGATTTGATGTCGGAGTCCGCCACCGCGATCGGCAGGATGTTCGTCAACACCGTCCGCTGCGGGTCGCCCGGCGCGGGCGGGATGTCCAGCACCGTCCGTCGCAACTCCTCCTGGGCGACGCTCGGTGTGACTTTCGCCTGCGAGGCCAGCAACGCCGCCAGCTCCTCGGGATGCGCCTTCGCCCATTTACGGGCCTCCTCATAGCTATTGACCACGGACTGGACCACATCGGGATGCGCGGCGCTGAAGTCCTCTCGAACGTTCAGCACGCCATAGGAGTTGAAATCCGGATTGCGGTAGAGCATCCGCGAACCCTGCTGCTGAATGGTCTGCGCCATAAAAGGATCCAGCCCTGACCAGGCGTCCACATCGCCACGTTCCAGCGCGGTTTTGCCGTCGGCGTGCTGCAGGTTGACCATTTCCACGTCGGCGGGTGAAAGCCCCGCCGTGGCAAGGGATTGCAGCAGGAAGAAGTAGGGGTCCGTGCCCTTGGTGACCGCGATTTTCTTTCCCTTCAGGTCGGCGACCGAGGTGGCCGTCGAATTCTTGCCCACCACCAGGGCGGTCCACTCCGGCTTGCTGTACACGTCGATGATCTTGATCGGCGTGCCGTTCGCCCGCGCGACCAAGGCGGCCGAACCGGCGGTGGACCCGAAGTCGAGTCCCTTGGAGCGCAGGCCCTCGTTTGCCTTGTTGCTCCCCGCCGAGAGCACCCAGGTGACGTTGTAGCCCCTTCCCTCCAGCAGGTGCTGGTCGCGTACCACCAGGCTCAGCGGGTTGTAGTACGCATAGTCCAGCCGGATGTCCCTGGCCGCCGTAGTCCCGGTTGGCGAGCCGCAGCCGGCGGCTGCGGCCAGGACCGAAACCGCAATCAGGCAGCGCATTTTCATCACGTCTTGGCCTCCTCGGAAACCGCGGATCCGGCAGCGGCGCGGCCGCGCCGCGGTACGCCGAGCTCGTCGAGCAACTGTTGGCGCAACGCCGCGATGCGTGGGTCGCCGCGGTCGCGTGGCTTGGCGATCGGGACGTCGAATGCCGCGCCGATGCCGGCCGCGCCCGTGGGGTCGGCGCGCAACACGAGCACGCGGTCGGCGAGGATCGCCGCGTCTTC